>JBAUJK010000372.1:0-29799 GCA_049683695.1 Burkholderiaceae bacterium | reverse complement strand
GCCGGCAGCCCCGGCCGAGGCGCCGAAGGCAGACGCGCCGGCGGCGCCGGCCGACCAGTCGAGCCAGATCCCGAAATGAGCGTTTTCAGAGGGAAAACGACCGGTTTGTGCGTTGAACAAGGGCACTAAAACAGAGTAAAATACGCAGGTTGTGCCGACGTGGTGGAATTGGTAGACACGCTATCTTGAGGGGGTAGTGGCGAAAGCTGTGCGAGTTCGAGTCTCGCCGTCGGCACCAGATGAACCCTCTATAATAAAAATACGAAACGGAGCCAGCGAAGGGGATGCCTAAGCTGGCTTTTTATTGACGGAATCTGCGAGTGGAGCGGCGCATGCGGCTCTTCCTCCAGGCGTAAATTCCAATTCCCGTTGGGCGTCGAATCGTGAACCTCGAAGACTATTTCCCCATCCTGCTGTTCATCCTGATCGGTATCGCGGTCGGCGTGGTGCCGCAGATTCTCGGGCGCGTCGCCGCGCCGTACCGGCCGGACGTGCAAAAAAACTCGCCGTATGAATGCGGCTTCGAGGCGTTCGAGGATGCGCGGATGAAGTTCGACATCCGCTATTACCTGATTGCGATCCTGTTCATTCTGTTCGATCTGGAAACCGCTTTCTTCTTCCCCTGGGGTGCCGCGATGCAGGACCTCGGCTGGAACGGCTTCATCATCATGTTGCTGTTCATTGCCGAACTGGTGGTCGGCTTCTGGTACCTGTGGAAGAGGGGCGCTCTGGATTGGGAGTAAATCATGGCGATTGAAGGCGTTTTGAATGAAGGTTTTGTCACCACTACCGCAGACAAGCTGATCAACTGGACGCGTACCGGTTCGATGTGGCCGATGACCTTCGGTCTGGCCTGCTGCGCGGTCGAAATGATGCACGCCGGCGCGGCGCGCTACGACATGGACCGCTTCGGTGTCGTGTTCCGGCCGTCGCCGCGTCAGTCCGACGTGATGATCGTGGCCGGCACGCTGTGCAACAAGATGGCACCGGCGCTGCGCAAGGTGTATGACCAGATGGCCGAGCCGCGCTGGGTGATCTCGATGGGCTCCTGCGCCAACGGCGGCGGCTACTACCACTATTCGTACTCGGTGGTGCGCGGCTGCGACCGCATCGTGCCGGTCGACATCTATGTGCCCGGCTGCCCGCCAACCGCGGAAGCGCTGCTGTACGGGATCATGCAGCTGCAAAACAAGATCCGGCGCACCAATACCATCGCGCGCTGAGGCCACGCATGACGACCAAACTCGAAACCCTGGAAGCCGCGCTGCGCGCCGCGCTCGGCGACGAACTGCAGGAACTGACCGTCGCCCTCGGCGAAGTGACCGTGGTGGTGAAGGCTGCCGCCTATCACGCTTCGATGCGCACGCTGCGCGACCACGCCGATCTGCGCTTCGAGCAGTTGATCGACCTGTGCGGAGTCGACTATTCATCGTACGGGGAAGGCATCTGGGAAGGACCGCGTTTTGCCGTGGTCAACCATCTGTTGTCGCTGACGCACAACTGGCGCGTCCGTGTGCGCGTGTTCGCGCCGGACGACGACGTGCCGCAGCTGCCGTCGGTGGCCGACCTGTGGTCGGCGGCGAACTGGTACGAGCGCGAGGCTTTCGATTTCTACGGCATCCTGTTCGCCGGCCACAGCGATCTGCGCCGCATCCTGACCGACTACGGCTTTATCGGCCACCCGTTCCGCAAGGATTTCCCGGTCTCCGGTTATGTCGAGATGCGTTACGACCCGGAGCAGAAGCGCGTGATTTATCAACCCGTGACGATCGAGCCGCGTGAAATCGTTCCGCGCGTGATTCGGGAAGAGCACTACGGGGTCAAATAATGGCAGAGATCAAGAATTACACGCTGAACTTCGGTCCGCAGCACCCGGCGGCGCACGGCGTGCTGCGGCTGGTGCTGGAGCTCGACGGCGAAATCATCCAGCGCGCCGATCCGCATATCGGCCTGCTGCATCGAGCCACCGAAAAGCTGGCCGAGCAAAAGACGTATCTGCAGTCGGTGCCGTACATGGACCGTCTCGACTATGTGTCGATGATGTGCAACGAGCACGGCTACGTGATGGCGATCGAGAAGCTGCTCGGCATCGAAGTGCCGCTGCGCGCGCAATACATCCGCGTGATGTTCGACGAGATCACGCGCCTGCTGAACCACCTGATGTGGCTCGGCGCGCATGCGCTTGACGTCGGCGCGATGGGGGTGTTCCTGTACGCCTTCCGCGAGCGCGAAGACCTGATGGATTGCTACGAGGCGGTGTCCGGCGCCCGCATGCACGCCGCCTACTATCGTCCGGGCGGAGTCTATCGCGATCTGCCGGACACGATGCCGCAATACAAGGCATCGGTGGTGCGCAACGACAAGGCGATCCGGCAGCTGAATGAAAACCGGCAGGGCTCGCTGCTGGATTTCATCGAGGATTTCACCAATCGCTTTCCGACCTATGTCGACGAATACGAAACGCTGCTGACCGATAACCGCATCTGGAAGCAGCGCCTGGTCGGTATCGGCGTGGTGTCGCCGGAACGCGCCAAGGCGATGGGCTTTACCGGCGCCATGCTGCGCGGTTCCGGAGTCGAATGGGATTTGCGCAAGACCCAGCCGTATGAAGTGTACGACCTGCTCGATTTCGACATCCCGGTCGGCGTCAATGGCGACTGCTACGACCGCTACCTGGTGCGGGTCGAGGAAATGCGCCAGTCGAACCGCATTATCAAGCAATGCGTCGAATGGCTGCGCAACAATCCAGGCCCGGTGATGATCGACAACCACAAGATCGCGCCGCCGTCGCGGGTCGACATGAAGTCCAACATGGAAGAGTTGATCCATCACTTCAAGCTGTTCACCGAGGGTTTCCACGTGCCGCCGGGCGAAGCGTATGCGGCGGTCGAGCATCCGAAAGGCGAATTCGGCATCTACATCATCTCGGATGGCGCCAACAAGCCCTACCGCCTGAAAATCCGTGCGCCGGGCTTCGCGCACTTGCAGAGCCTGGACGAAATGGCCAGAGGCCACATGATTTCCGATGCGGTCGCGATTATCGGCACGCAGGACATCGTGTTCGGCGAAATCGACAGATAGGTAGAGCGCGCAGGCGTAACCATATTCGAGGCAATCACAATGCTGTTATCGGAACAGGCGTATCAAAAAATCGATCGTGAGCTGGGCAAGTTCCCCGCCGACCAGAAGCAGTCGGCGGTGATGTCGGCGCTGGCGATCGCGCAGGACGAAGCCGGCTGGCTGTCGCCGGACATGATGCAGGAAATCGCCGACTATCTCGGCATGCCCGCGATCGCGGTGCAGGAGGTTGCGACCTTCTACAACATGTACAACCTGAAGCCGATCGGCAAGCACAAGATCACCGTCTGCACCAACCTGCCGTGCGCGCTGTCGGGCAGTGACCGTGCGGCCGAATACCTGAAGCAGAAGCTCGGCATCGACTTCCACGAAACCAGCGCCGACGGACAGTTCACGCTGATGGAGGGCGAATGCATGGGCGCTTGCGGTGATGCACCGGTGCTGCTGGTCAACAACAAGCACATGTGCAGCTTCATGTCGAACGAAAAGATCGATGCGCTGATCGGCGAATTGCGCGAAGAGGGTAGCAAATGACCAGTCTGCACGATCGCCATATCAAACCCCTGATCCTGGCCGGCCTCGACGGCAGCAACTGGCATCTGGCCGACTACGTCAAGCGCGGCGGCTATGAAAGCCTGCGTCGCATCCTGACCGAGAAAATGCCGCCGGAGCAGGTGATCGCCGAGCTGAAGGCGTCGTCGCTGCGCGGGCGTGGCGGTGCCGGCTTCCCGACCGGCCTCAAGTGGAGCTTTATGCCGCGCCAGTTCCCGGGCCAGAAATACCTGGTCTGCAATACCGACGAAGGCGAGCCCGGCACCTTCAAGGACCGCGACATCATCCGTTACAACCCGCATGCGTTGATCGAAGGCATGGCGATCGGTGCGTACGCGATGGGCATCACGGTCGGCTACAACTACATCCATGGCGAGATCTGGGCCGAGTACCAGCGTTTCGAGGAGGCACTGGAAGAGGCGCGCGCCGCCGGCTTCCTTGGCGATCGCATCATGGGCAGCGAATTCAATTTCCAGCTGCACGCCTTCCATGGCTATGGCGCCTACATCTGCGGCGAAGAAACCGCGCTGCTGGAATCGCTGGAAGGCAAAAAGGGGCAGCCGCGTTTCAAGCCGCCGTTCCCGGCCAGCTTCGGCCTGTACGGCAAGCCGACCACGATCAACAATACCGAAACCTTCGCCGCGGTGCCGTTCATCTTCAAGATCGGCGCCGAGGCTTATGCCGGTCTGGGCAAGCCGAACAACGGCGGCACCAAGATCTTTTCGATTTCCGGCGACGTCGCCCGTCCCGGCAATTACGAAATCCCGCTCGGCACGCCATTCGCGACGCTGCTGGAGCTGGCCGGCGGCATGCGTGACGGCAAAAAGATCAAGGCGGTGATCCCGGGCGGCTCGTCGGCGCCGGTGATTCGCGGCGAAGTAATGATGGATACCGATCTCGACTACGATTCGATCGCCAAGGCCGGCTCGATGCTCGGTTCTGGCGCCGTGATCGTGATGGACGAGACGCGCTGCATGGTTCGCTCGCTGATGCGGCTGTCGTACTTCTATTACGAGGAATCCTGCGGCCAGTGCACGCCATGCCGCGAAGGTACCGGCTGGATGTACCGCGTGGTGCACCGGATCGAGCATGGCAAGGGCCGATACGAAGACCTCGATCTGCTCAACTCGGTAGCCGACAACATCCAGGGCCGCACCATTTGCGCGCTGGGCGACGCGGCGGCGATGCCGGTGCGCGCCTTCATCAAGAACTACCGTGAGGAGTTCGAGCACCATATCGAGCACAAACGTTGCCTGGTGCCGGATTACCTATGAAATTCCTTTCCGCGGACGCGGGAAACTAGCAGGGAAGGAGTTGCCGGCGAAAGCCGGAATCCCTTCCCGTCCCAGCCTACCCTCTGACTGGGCGGGCATGGAGTGAGAAACAAGACCATGATCGAAATCGAAATAGACGGCAAGAAAGTCGAAGTGCAGGAAGGCAGCATGGTGATGGATGCCGCCAACAAGCTCGGCACCTATATTCCGCATTTCTGCTACCACAAGAAGCTGTCGATCGCAGCCAACTGCCGCATGTGCCTGGTCGAGGTGGAAAAGGCACCGAAGCCGCTGCCGGCTTGCGCCACCCCAGTATCGGCCGGCATGGTGGTGCGTACCGCCAGCGACAAGGCGATCACCGCCCAAAAGGGCGTGATGGAGTTCCTGCTGATCAACCATCCGCTCGATTGCCCGATCTGTGACCAGGGCGGTGAATGCCAGCTGCAGGACCTGGCGGTCGGCTACGGCAAGTCGGCCTCCCGCTATATCGAGCAAAAACGCGTCGTGGTGCCGAAGGACGGCAGTGCGCTGGTGTCGATGCAGGAAATGACGCGCTGCATACACTGCACGCGCTGCGTGCGCTTCGGCCAGGAGATCGGTGGCGTGATGGAACTCGGCATGCTGGGCCGTGGCGAGCATGCGCAGATCACCGCCTTCGTCGGCAAGGCGATCGATTCCGAACTCTCGGGCAATATGATCGACCTGTGCCCGGTCGGCGCGCTGACTTCGCGGCCGTTCCGCTACAGCGCCCGTACCTGGGAGCTGTCGCGCCGCAAGTCGGTCAGCCCGCACGATGGCCTAGGATCGAACCTGATCGTGCAGGTCAAGAGCGGCAAGGTGATGCGTGTGCTGCCGCTCGAAAACGAAGAAGTCAACGAATGCTGGTTGTCCGACCGGGACCGCTTTGCCTATGAAGGGCTGAACAGCCCGGACCGTTTGCAGAAGCCGATGCTCAAGCAGGGTGGGCAGTGGCAGGAGGTCGACTGGCAGACCGCGCTCGAATACGTGGCGCATGGCCTGCGCAACATTCGTCACGAGCACGGCGCCGACGCCATCGCGGCGCTGGCGACGCCGGGCTCGACGCTGGAAGAACTGTCCCTGCTGCAGAAGCTGGTGCGCGGGCTGGGTTCGGAAAACGTCGATTTCCGCCTGCGGCAATCGGATTTCCGGCTCGACGGCCAGTTGACGCCGTGGCTGGGGATGCCGATCGCCGAGGTCGGCAAGCTCGATCGTGCCTTCGTGATCGGCTCGTTCCTGCGCAAGGATCACCCGCTGCTGGCATCGCGCCTGCGGCAGGCGGTCAAGCAGGGCGCGCAGGTCAGCGTGTTGCACGCGGTCGACGACGACCTGCTGATGCCGGTCGCCCACAAGATGATCGCGGCACCGTCCGCTTGGCTATCGGCGCTGGCGGAGGTGATCGTTGCCGTCGCCGGCAGCAAGGGTGTCGCGGCGCCGGCCGGTTTCGAACCGGTGCGGCCGTCGGACGCCGCCGCCGCCATCGCCGCCAGCCTGATCGAAGGCGAAGCGCGCGCGATCCTGCTCGGCAATGCCGCCGCGCAGCATCCGCAAGCTTCGCAGCTGCACGCGGCGGCGCAATGGCTGGCGCAGAACACCGGTGCCCGCCTCGGTTATCTGACCGAGGGTGGCAACACGGTCGGCGGCCATCTGGCCGGCGCGCTGCCGGGCAAGGACCGCGATGCGCAGCGGCTGTTCGCACAGCCGCGCAAGGCATATCTGTTGCTGAACGTGGAGCCGGAATTCGACGTTGCCGATCCGCGCATGGCGCAGGCGGCATTGGAGCAGGCCGAGATGGTGGTGGCGCTGTCGCCCTACCAGGCCGGCGCCGAATATGCCGACGTGATGCTGCCGGTCTCGCCGTTCACCGAAACGTCCGGCACCTTCGTCAACTGCGAGGGTCGGCCCCAGAGCTTCAACGGCGCGGTACGGCCGCTCGGGGAGACCCGGCCGGCCTGGAAGGTGCTGCGCGTGCTGGGCAACCTGCTGGAACTCGACAACTTCGAATATGAAAGCTCGGAAGCGATCCGCGATGAAGTGCTGGGCGCTGATGGCGGCAATGCCGAAGGGCTGGCGTCTCGCCTGAACAATATTGCGGCGGTGGCACCGCAACCGCCGGTGGCCGGCGATGGCGGTGCGCTCGAGCGCATCGCCGACGTGCCAATCTACTTCAGCGACGCCATCGTGCGCCGCTCTGCACCGCTGCAGCAGACCCGGGATGGACAGGCCCCGCGCGCGCTGATCTCCGGTGAATTGGCGCAGAAGCTCGGAGTGGCCGACGGCGAACCGCTGCGCGTCACGCAGAACGGCCAGACGGTGCAGCTTGCCGCCGAAATCGATCCTGGCCTGCCCGCCAACGTGGTACGCATCGCTGCCGCGCATGTGACGACTGCGGCGCTGGGGCCGATGTTCGGAACCTTGTCGGTGGAGAAAGCGTGATGGATCAAATATTCCTGAATATCCATGCCACCGGCCAAGGCTGGTTCGGCGGTCTGTGGCCGCTGGTCTGGAACCTGGTCAAGATCGTCGTGCTGCTGTTGCCATTGTTGGGATGCGTCGCCTACCTGACCTTGTGGGAGCGCAAGCTGATTGGCTGGATGCATATCCGGCTTGGCCCCAATCGGGTCGGCCCGGCCGGCTTGCTGCAACCGATCGCCGACGCCCTGAAATTGCTGTTGAAGGAAATCGTGGTCCCGGCCAAGGCCAACAAGGCCCTGTTCGTGATCGCGCCGGTGATGACCATCATGCCGGCGCTGGCAGCGTGGGCGGTGATTCCGTTCGGTCCTGAAGTGGCGCTGGCCAACATCAATGCCGGCCTGCTGTTCGTGATGGCGATCACATCGATGGAGGTCTACGGCGTCATCGTCGCCGGCTGGGCATCCAACTCGAAATATGCATTCCTCGGTGCGATGCGGGCGTCGGCACAGATGCTGTCCTATGAAATCGCCATGGGTTTTGCGCTGGTGATCGTGCTGATGGTTTCCGGCAGCCTGAACTTCACCGATATCGTGCTCGGCCAGACGCGGGGGTATTTCGCCGATCTCGGCTTGAATTTCCTGTCCTGGAACTGGCTGCCGCTGCTGCCGGTTTTCGTCATCTACGTGATTTCCGGCATCGCCGAAACCAACCGTCACCCGTTCGACGTGGTCGAAGGCGAATCCGAGATCGTGGCCGGCCACATGGTCGAATATTCAGGCATGTCGTTCGCGATGTTCTTCCTGGCCGAGTACGCCAACATGATCCTGATCTCGATCCTGGCGGCCCTAATGTTCCTGGGTGGTTGGTCGGCGCCGTTCGATGTGGCCCCGTTCACCTGGGTGCCGGGCTGGATCTGGCTGGGTTTGAAGACGTTTTTCGTCGTTTCGCTGTTCGTCTGGTCGCGGGCGTCGTTTCCGCGCTATCGCTATGACCAGATCATGCGTCTCGGCTGGAAGGTTTTCATCCCGCTGGTGCTGGCGTATCTGGTGATCGTCGCTGCCTGGATGCAGATACCGGCACTGAACATCTGGAAATAACGGAATAACGGCTGAGTGGCAATGGAGGCCAAAATGGATGCAATCAAGGATTTCTTCGGCAGCCTGATGCTGAAGGAATTGATCAAGGGTTTTGCGCTGACCGGACGCTATCTGTTCTCGCGCAAGATCACCGTGCAGTTCCCGGAGGAGAAAACGCCGCAATCGCCGCGCTTTCGCGGCCTGCATGCGCTGCGCCGCTATCCGAACGGCGAGGAACGCTGCATTGCCTGCAAGCTGTGCGAGGCGGTCTGCCCGGCGCTGGCGATCACGATCGAATCGGAGCAGCGCGCCGACGGCACCCGCCGCACCACGCGCTACGACATCGACCTGACCAAGTGCATCTTCTGCGGCTTTTGCGAGGAGTCCTGCCCGGTCGATTCGATCGTCGAAACCCATGTGCTCGAATATCACGGCGAAAAGCGCGGCGACCTGTACTACACCAAGGAAATGCTGCTGGCGGTCGGTGATCGCTATGAAAAAGAAATCGCTGCCGCGCGTGCAGTCGATGCCCCGTATCGTTGACCCTGATTCAGCTGAAACTGGTTTTCTATGGAATTCAAAACTGTCTTGTTCTACGCGTTCGCGCTGATCCTGGTGCTGGCGGCGCTGCGGGTCATCACTGATCGCAATCCGGTCCATGCGGCGCTGTTCCTGGTGTTGTCCTTCTTTTCCAGCGCCGCCATCTGGCTGTTGCTGAAGGCCGAATTCCTGGCGATCGTGCTGGTGCTGGTGTACGTCGGCGCGGTGATGGTGCTGTTCCTGTTCGTGGTGATGATGCTGGACATCAATCTCGTCAAGATCCGCGAAGGGTTCTGGTCCTATCTGCCGATCGGATCGGTGGTCGGGGTCATCATCGTGCTGGAAATGTCGGCCGTGCTGCTGCACGGCTTCCGGCGCGACCTCGATGTGCCGGCGGCGTCGGCCCATATCGGCAATACGCGCGAATTGGGCAAGGTCCTGTATACCCAGTACGTCTTCGCATTCGAGGTGGCCGCAGTGGTGCTGCTGGTGGCGATGATCGCCGCCGTCGCGCTGACGATCCGGCGCCGCAAGGACCGCAAGTATTTCGATCCGTCGGATGCCGTCAAGGTGCAAAGCCGCGACCGCCTGCGCATCGTCCGCATGAAATCGGAATCGACGCGCACCGCCGTCGAAGCATCCGCCAAAGAATAACCGGAAGGGAAGCGTACCGTGGCCTTATCGCTAGCACACTACCTGATCCTGGGCGCGATTCTGTTCGCGATCTCGATCGTGGGCATTTTTCTGAACCGCAAGAACATCATCATCCTGCTGATGGCGATCGAGCTGATGCTGTTGGCGGTGAACATGAACTTCATCGCCTTTTCGTACTACCTGGGCGATGCCGCCGGGCAGATTTTTGTCTTCTTCATCATGACGGTGGCCGCCGCCGAAGCGGCCATCGGGCTGGCGATCCTGGTGGTGCTGTTCCGCAACCTGGAAACCATCGACGTCGAAGATCTGGATCGCCTGAAGGGCTGATCGCAACAGTAACCGGATAAATAGAACAGGGTTCATCAACATGGCAGGGCAACTCAACCCGCATCTTCTCTTGGCCGTACCGCTGGCGCCGCTGGCCGGAGCCATGATCGCCGGCTTGTTCGGCACCAAATTCTTCGGCAACAAGGTCGGCCGCACCGTGTCACACACGGCCACCATTCTCGGTGTGCTGATCGCCTTCATCATCTCGTTCCAGACGCTGCTGGCGGTGATGGACGGCGCCCATTTCGACGGCACCATCTATACCTGGATGACGGTCGCCGGCCTGAAGCTGGAGATCGGCTTCCTGATCGACAGCCTGACCGCGATGATGATGTGCGTGGTCAGCTTCGTGTCGCTGATGGTGCACGTCTACACCATCGGCTACATGAAGGACGATCCGGGCTACAACCGCTTCTTCGCCTACATCTCGCTATTCACCTTCTCGATGCTGATGCTGGTGATGAGCAACAACATGCTGCAGCTGTTCTTCGGCTGGGAAGCGGTCGGCCTGGTGTCCTACCTGCTGATCGGCTTCTGGTATACGCGGCCGACCGCGATCGCCGCCAACCTGAAGGCATTCATGGTCAACCGCGTCGGCGACTTCGGCTTCATCCTTGGCATCGGCCTGCTGCTGGCGTACGCCGGCTCGATGAACTACGGTGAGATCTTCGCCAAGCGTGAAGAGCTGGCGCAGCTGCTGTTCCCGGGCACCGACTGGATGCTGCTGACGGTGGCCTGCATCTGCCTGTTCGTCGGCGCGATGGGCAAGTCGGCGCAGTTCCCGCTGCATGTCTGGCTGCCGGATTCGATGGAAGGCCCGACCCCGATCTCGGCGCTGATCCACGCGGCCACCATGGTCACCGCCGGCATCTTCATGGTGGCGCGCATGTCGCCGCTGTTCGAGCTGTCCGACGCCGCGCTGTCCTTCGTGCTGGTGATCGGCGCGATCACCGCGCTGTTCATGGGCTTTCTCGGCATCGTGCAGAACGACATCAAGCGCGTGATCGCCTATTCGACGCTGTCGCAGCTCGGCTACATGACGGTGGCGCTGGGCGCATCCGCCTATTCGGTCGGCGTGTTCCACCTGATGACGCACGCGTTCTTCAAGGCGCTGCTGTTCCTGGCGGCCGGTTCGGTGATCATCGGCATGCATCACGACCAGGACATGCGCAACATGGGCGGCCTGCGCAAGTACATGCCGATCACCTGGCTGACCACGCTGATCGGCTCGCTGGCACTGATCGGCACGCCGTTCTTTTCAGGTTTCTACTCGAAGGACAGCATCATCGAGGCGCTGCACCATACGCACATCGCCGGCGCCGGTTTCGCCAGCTTCGCGGTGCTGGCCGGCGTGTTCGTGACTGCCTTCTATTCGTTCCGCCTGTACTTCCTGGTGTTCCACGGCGAGGAGCGTTTCGGCAAGCCGCACCCGCACCACGCACACCACGACGACGAATCGGAAGAAGAGAGCCCCGACCATCATCATGGCCTGGCACCGGGCCAGAAGCCGCATGAGTCGCCGTGGGTGGTGACGGTGCCGCTGATCCTGCTGGCGATCCCGTCGCTGATGATCGGCTACGTCGCGATCGAGCCGATGCTGTTCGGCGACTTCTTCAAGGACGTCATTTTCGTCGGCGCGGGGCACGAGGCGATGGCCGGGCTGGCGGAAAACTTCCACGGCCCGCTGGCGATGGCGCTGCACGGCTTCACCACCGCCCCGTTCTGGCTGGCGGCGGCCGGTGTCGTGCTGTCCTGGTACTTCTATCTGGTCAATCCGCGTATCCCGGCGCTGCTGAAGGAAAAGTTCAGCGGCCTCTACAACCTGCTGGAGAACAAGTACTACATGGACAAGATCAACGAGGTCGTGTTCGCCCGCGGTGCCCGCCTGTTGGGCGGCGGCCTGTGGAACGTCGGCGACCGCGACCTGATCGACGGCCTTGTGGTCAACGGCAGCGCCAAGGTGGTCGGCTGGTTCTCGAAGCTGATCCGGTTGGTGCAGACCGGCTTCATCTACCACTACGCGTTCGTGATGATCCTCGGCGTGCTGGGTTTCCTGATTTATTTCATGCCGTTCCCGTTCGCCAAGTAGGGCGGGGCCGCAAAAACAAATATAACCATGATGCAGTCAACTTTTCCCTTGCTTAGTCTTTCGATCTGGTGCCCGATCGCGTTCGGCGTCCTCGTGCTGGCGCTCGGCAGCAACCGCAGTCCGGCGCTGGTGCGCATGGTCTCGCTGCTCGGCGCGCTGGTCAGCCTGCTGGTGACGCTGCCGTTGATCCAGGGCTTCGACAATGCCGCACATGGCATGCAGTTCGTTGAAAAGATGCCGTGGGTGACGCGCTTCAACATCCAGTATTTTCTCGGCATCGACGGCCTGTCGCTGTGGTTCATTCCACTGACCGCCTTCATCACGGTGATCGTCGTGATCTCGGCCTGGCAGGTGATCACGGAGAAGGTCGCGCAATACATGGGCGCCTTCCTGATCCTGTCGGGCCTGATGATCGGCGTCTTCTGCGCGCTCGACGGCTTGCTGTTCTACGTCTTCTTCGAAGCGACGCTGATCCCGATGTTCATCATCATCGGTGTCTGGGGAGGACAGAACCGCGTCTACGCCGCCATCAAGTTCTTCCTGTACACCTTCCTTGGCTCGCTGCTGATGCTGGTGGCGGTGCTGTACCTGTACTTCGAGTCCGGCGGCAGCTTCGAAATCCTGACCTGGCATCAGCTGCCGCTGCCGATGACGGCGCAGATCCTGATCTTCCTGGCGTTCCTGGCGGCGTTCGCGGTCAAGGTGCCGATGTGGCCGGTGCATACCTGGCTGCCGGATGCCCACGTCGAGGCGCCGACCGGCGGCTCGGTGGTGCTGGCGGCGATCATGCTGAAGCTGGGCGCCTACGGCTTCCTGCGCTTCTCGCTGCCGATCACGCCGGATGCCAGCCACTACCTGTCCGGGTTCATCATCACGCTGTCGTTGATCGCGGTGATCTACATCGGCCTGGTGGCGATCGTCCAGACCGACATGAAGAAGCTGGTCGCGTATTCGTCGATCGCGCACATGGGTTTCGTCACGCTCGGCTTCTTCGTCTTCAACGACATGGCGGTGCAGGGCGGCATCGCCCAGATGATTTCGCACGGCTTCGTCTCCGGTGCCATGTTCCTGTGTATCGGCGTGCTGTACGACCGCATGCACACGCGCCGCATCGCCGACTACGGCGGTGTGGTCAACACGATGCCGAAGTTTGCCGTGTTCTTCATCCTGTTCTCTCTGGCCAATTGCGGCTTGCCCGGCACCTCCGGCTTCGTCGGCGAATTCATGGTGATCCTGGGCGCGGTGCAGTTCGATTTCTGGATCGGGTTGCTGGCGGCGGTGGCGCTGATCCTGGGCGCCGCCTATTCGCTGTGGCTGGCCAAGCGCGTAATTTTCGGCGCCATCGGCAATCCGCAGGTGGCGCAGATGGCTGACATCAACAAGCGCGAATTCTTCATGCTCGGCCTGTTGGCGATCGCGGTACTGGCGATGGGGCTGTATCCGGCACCCTTCACCGACGCGATGCAGATTTCCGTGGCGGATCTGCTGCAGCACGTCGCCATTTCCAAGATTCCCTGAAGAACGCATTCTGCAAGCGCATACAGCGGCGAAAAAATGACCAATTTGAATCTGGCTCCGGCGTACCCGGAAATCTTCCTCGTAGTCGCGGCATCGGCCATTTTGCTGATCGACATGTTCCTGTCGAACGGGCGGAGGCACATCACCTATCTGCTGTCGCTATTGGCGCTGGCGGTCTGTGCGGCACTGACGCTGGCCGACTTCAACGGCGGCGCCACCGTCTACACTTTCAACAACCTGTTCATTTCCGATCCGATGGCGAATCTGCTGAAGCTGTTCGCCTATCTGGGTCTGGCCTTTACGCTGATCTACGGCCGCCAGTACATCGCCGCGCGCGACATGGTCGGCGGCAGCCATCTGGGTGGCGAATTCTACGTGCTGGCGCTGTTCTCGCTGGTCGGCCAAATGGTGATGATTTCGGGCAACAACTTCCTGGTGCTCTATCTGGGCCTGGAATTGATGTCGCTGTCGCTGTACGCGCTGGTGGCGCTGCGCCGCGATCATGTAGTGTCGACCGAGGCGGCGATGAAGTTTTTCGTGCTCGGCGCCCTGTCTTCCGGCTTCCTGCTGTACGGCATGTCGATGCTGTACGGCGCCACCGGTTCGCTCGACCTGATCGAGGTGGCGCGTGCGACCGCATCCGGTACCGTCAACAAGACCGTGCTGGTGTTCGGCATCGTGTTCCTGGTCGCCGGCCTCGGCTTCAAGCTCGGCGCGGTGCCGTTCCACATGTGGCTGCCGGACGTCTACCAGGGCGCGCCGACCGCGACCACGCTGCTGATCGGTGCGGCGCCGGTGATGGCATCGTTCGCGATCTGCATGCGGCTGCTGGTGGAAGGGCTGCTGCCGATGGCGTTCGACTGGCAGCAGATGCTGGTCTTCATGTCGGTGGCCTCGATGGCGATCGGCAACATCACCGCGATCGCGCAGACCAACCTGAAGCGGATGCTGGCCTATTCGACCATCGGCCAGACCGGCTTCATGCTGCTCGGCCTGTTGTCCGGCGTCGTCGACGGCGACGCCAGCGCCACCGCCAATGCCTACAGTTCGGCGATGTTCTACGCGATCACCTACATGCTGGCCACGCTCGGCACCTTCGGCATGATCATGCTGCTGGCGCGCTCCGGCTTCGAGGCGGAAAACCTGGACGACTTCAAGGGCCTGAACAAGCGCAGCCCATGGTTTGCGCTGGTGATGATGATCCTGATGTTCTCGCTCGCCGGGGTGCCGCCGACGATGGGCTTCTACGCCAAGTTCGCGGTTCTGCAGGCAGTGCTCGGCGCCGGCATGGTCTGGCTGGCGGTGGTGGCGGTGCTGCTGTCGCTGGTCGGCGCGTTCTACTACCTGCGGGTGATCAAGCTGATGTATTTCGACGAGCCGGTCGACCGCCAGCCGATCACGGTCAGTGCCGACATGCACGTGGCGCTCAGCGTCAACGGCATCGCGCTGCTGGTGATCGGCATGCTGCCGGGACCGCTGATGAGTGCCTGCGCGGTCGCCATCGTCAAGACACTGGCATCCTGAGGAAAAGGGGCGCGGCGCGTTCGTGAATGTTTCGCTGTCCAGCTGGTTCGTGATCCTGATCGCGATCGCCGGCGCCAACCTGCCTTTCCTGAACGAGCGGCTGTTTGCGGTGTTCCCGCTCGGCGCTCTCGGACGTGACGGCGTCAAGCCGTTCTGGCTGCGGCTGATCGAATTGTTCGTGCTGTATGCGCTGGTCGGCGTGGTCGCCTATGTGCTGGAAGCGCAGATCGGCAACGTGTTTCGGCAGGGCTGGGAATTCTACGCGGTGACCGGCAGTCTGTTCATCGTGCTGGCCTATCCCGGCTTCGTGTACCGCTACCTGCGCAAGCGGCGCCGCTGACGGTGGCCGTCGCGGCGCCGGCCTTTCCCGGAGTCCCGCATGGATACCCATCTGATAGAAACCCGGCTCGACGGCGCGCTGGCTTACGACGGCGATTTTCTCAAAGTGCAGCGCGATACCGTGCGGCTGCCGGACGGCGTCAGCACCACGCGCGAATACATCCGCCATCCGGGCGCGGTGGTGATCCTGCCGCTGTTCGAAGACGGTTCGGTGCTGCTGGAACGGCAGTTCCGCTATCCGCCGGACCGGGTATTCGTCGAATTCCCGGCCGGCAAGATCGATCCCGGCGAAGATCCGCTGCTATGCGCACGGCGCGAGCTGGAAGAGGAAACCGGCTACCGTGCCGCCGACTGGCGCTATCTGTGCACGATCCACAACGCGATCGCCTATTCGGACGAACACCTGGAGCTGTATCTGGCGCGCCAGCTGACCGCCGGCCCGCCGCAGCTGGATGCGGAGGAGTTCCTGGAAACCTTCCGCGCGCCGGCGGCGGAACTGACGCAGTGGGTGCGCGACGGCCGGATCACCGACGTCAAGACCGTGATCGGCGTCTTCTGGCTGGAAAAAATTCTCCGCGGCGAGTGGCAGACAGGGGAGTGAGCGTCTTCTAGGTGGGAGTATATGTCACGGAATTCCGTTTCACGCCCGGTATAGGGGGCCATAATGGGGAGTATTTGTCGCGCTCAGCCTTGACCCCATGAAAAAAGCCGCTTTCGCGGCTTTTTCCGTTTCTGCACTCCCAGTCGTTCTACATCCCTGCGTAGTTCGGCCCGCCGCCGCCCTCCGGCGTCACCCAGACGATGTTCTGGGTCGGATCCTTGATGTCGCAGGTCTTGCAGTGCACGCAGTTCTGCGCATTGATCTGCAGCCGTTCGCCGCCGTTCTCGGTGGCGACGAATTCATACACGGCGGCGGGACAGTAGCGCGCCTCGGGGCCGGCGTAGATCTTCAGGTTGACGTCGACCGGCACCGACGGATCCTTCAGCGTCAGGTGCGCCGGCTGGTTTTCCTCGTGGTTGGTATTGGAAATGAACACCGACGACAGGCGGTCGAAGGTCAGCGTGCCGTCCGGCTTCGGGTAGTCGATTTTCTTGCATTCGGCGGCCGGCCGCAGATAGACGTGGTCCGGCTTGTCGGTATGCAGCGTCCACGGCGGACTCTGGACGCCGATCTTCGGCAGCAGCCACTGCTCGACGCCGAACATCATGTTGCCGACCAGCTTGCCGCCCTTCTTGTACCAGAGCTTGAAGTTGCGGGTCTGGTCCAGCTCTTCCTTCAGCCAGCTGTTTTCGTAGGCTTGCGGGTAGGCCGCCAGCTCGTCCGCCGCACGGCCGCCGGTGACCGCCTCGAACACCGCGTCGGCGCACAGCATGCCGCTCTTGATCGCGGTATGGCTGCCCTTGATGCGGGCCGCGTTCAGGTAGCCGGCGTCGCAGCCGATCAGCGCGCCACCCGGGAACACCGTTTTCGGCAGCGCCTGCGGCGTGCCGTTGTTGATCGCGCGCGCACCGTAACCGATCCGCTTGCCGCCCTCGATGTGGGCGCGGATCGCCGGATGCGTCTTCCAGCGCTGCATTTCCTCGAACGGCGATAGCCACGGATTCTTATAGTCGAGGCCGACCACGAAGCCGAGCGTGACCTTGTTGTCCTCCAGGTGATACAGGAAGCCGCCGCCGAAGGTGTCGTCGTCCATCGGCCAGCCGGCGGTATGCACCACCAGCCCCGGCTTGGCCTTGGCGGGATCGATTTCCCACAGTTCCTTGACGCCGATCGCATAGCTTTGCGGGTCGCGGCCGGCGTCCAGCTTGTACTTGGCGATCAGTTGCTTGCCCAGATGGCCGCGCGCGCCTTCGGCGAAGAGGGTGTACTTGCCGAGCAATTCCATGCCGAGCTGGAAGTGGTCGGTCGGCTGGCCGTCCTTGCCGAGACCCATGTTGCCGGTGGCGACGCCGCGCACCGCACCACGCTCGTCGTACAGCACTTCGGCGGCGGCGAAGCCGGGGAAGATTTCGACGCCCAGCGCTTCCGCCTGCTCGCCCATCCACTTGACCACGTTCCCCAGCCGCACCACGTAGTTGCCATGGTTGTGGAATGGGCGCGGCACCAGCCAGTCGGGCGTGCGTTTGGCGTCGGTCTCCGACAGGAACAGCACGTCGTCGCCGGTGACCGGCTGGTTCAGCGGCGCTCCCATGTCCTTCCAGTCGGGGAACAGCTCGGTGATCGCACGCGGGTCCATCACGGCGCCGGACAGGATGTGCGCGCCGGGTTCGGAGCCCTTTTCCAGCACAACAACCGAAACCTCCTTCGACTGCTGCTGCGCCAGCTGCTTGATGCGGATCGCCGCCGCCAGTCCAGCCGGGCCGGCGCCGACGATGACGACGTCGTATTCCATCGATTCGCGCGGGCCGTACTGCTCTAGAATGTTTTGGTTCTGGTTGGGAGTCATGATCGTCATCGTTAAGATATTATCGAACGAGTGTGCTAATTGTCTGGGATTATGCGGCAGAATACTAGGCACCGCATACTAATCGAATCGCGGAATGATAACTCGTCCGCCGCCCCGCGCAGCGGATTAAAACAGTCTGAATGGCAATAGCCGGCAAAGGGAGGGCCGCACCGGAATGGAATTCAACCTGCAGGGCAAAATCGCGCTGGTCACCGGCGCTTCCAGCGGCCTCGGCGCGCGCTTCGCGAAGGTGCTGGCGGAAGCCGGCGCGCAGGTGGTACTGGCCTCGCGCCGCGTCGAACGCCTGAAGGAACTGCGCGCCGAGATCGAGGCCGGCGGCGGCGCCGCGCACGTGGTGGCGCTCGACGTCACCGACTACGCCAGCATCAAGGCCGCGATCGCGCACGCCGAAACCGAAGCCGGCCCGATCGACATCCTGGTCAACAATTCCGGCGTTTCCACCACCCAGCGCCTGCTCGACGTCGCACCGGAAGACTATGCGTACGTGATGGACACCAACCTGCGCGGCGCCTTCTTCGTCGCCCAGGAGGCGGCAAAGCGCATGGTCGCGCGCGCCAAGGGCGATCCGAAGAAGCAGCATCGGATCATCAACATCGCGTCGGTTGCCGGCCTGCGCGTGCTGCCGCAGATCGGTATCTATTGCATCAGCAAGGCCGGCGTGGTGCACATGACGAAGGCGATGGCGGTCGAGTGGGGGCGCTACGGTATCAACGTCAACGCGATCTGCCCCGGCTACATCGGCACCGAGATCAATGCCGCCCATTTCGACAGCGAACAGGGGCAGAAGCTGATCGGCATGCTGCCACGGCGGCGCCTTGGCCAGCCGCAGGACCTGGACGGCTTGCTGCTGCTCCTGGCGGTCGACGAATCGCATTTCATCAACGGTGCCATCATGACCGCCGACGACGGCGCCAGCGCACAATGACAACCGATGGAGGACCCGCGATGCACAAGCCGCAACGGCTACCGATGACGGAAGCGACGCTGGTGCACGTCACCCGCATGACGATCCGCTGGGGCGACATGGACGCCGCCGGCCACGTCAACAATACCGTCTATTTCCGCTACATGGAGCAGGCCCGGATCGACTGGATGACCGCGATCGGCTGCGCCACTGACGGCACCGGCGGCGAAGGGCCGGTGATCGTCAACGCCCACTGCACCTTCCTGCGGCAGTTGAAGTATCCGGGCGAGATCGAAGTGCTGACCTATGTCGGCGCACCGGGCCGTTCCAGCTTCGAAACCATGCACGTGATCCGGCGCCTCGATGCGCCCAACCTGCCGGCGGCCGAGGGTGGAGCCAAGGTGGTATGGGTCAATTACGCCCAGGAAAAGTCGGTGCCGCTGGCGCCGCAGATCCGCGCCCGCCTGACGCCGCAGCTGGAAGCGCCGCCGGCCGCTGCCGGCTGAAGCCGCTTGACCAGATTCGGCAGCGGCAAGCCAGGTCAGGCTGCAATTTCCTCTACAGCACCACGCCGAGCAGGCGATGCACCAGTTCGCTGGAGGTGGAGGCGCCGAACTTGCGCATCAGCTTGGCGCGGTGCATTTCGACGGTACGCGGGCTGAGGCCGATTTCGCGCGCGATCAGCTTGCTGGTCTTCCCTTCCGCCAGCAGTGCCGAGATTTCGCGTTCGCGCGGCGTCAGCTCGGCCGACACGCGGCGCTTGGCGCTCAAATCCTCGAATACCCAGATACCGGCGCCGTGCGGGTCGCCGGGCGTCAGCGAACGGCCGCTGACATGGCACCAGAACAGCTCCTGGTCGGCCCGCTTCATGATGCGGTCGTCGGAGTAGCAGCCTTTGGCGTTCATGATCGGCACGATGCGCGCGCCGATGCGTTCGAAGTCGTCCGAGGTCGGGTAAAGTATCGAAAACGACTGGCCGGCCAGGGCGTTCGGCGCATAGCCGAACATCTGATCCAGGGCGCGGTTGCTGACCTGGATGACGCGCTGCTCGGATATGCACATGCCGACCGGCGACTGGTGAAAAATGACGTTGTAGTCGATCGTCCGCGTGTCGCCCATGGAACCGTCTCCTCCTTCGATCCTGCAACGGTTTTTGATTCGTATTTCTACGGTATTGTGCGATTCCGACCGCGGTTCTATGCTGGTACCGCAGGAGACGTGAACCGTCAATACGTTACTTTACACAAGAAGAGGAATTGGCATGAAGAAAGTTTATCCGGATGCGGCTGCCGCATTGGCGGATGTCGTGCGCGACGGCCAGACCATCGCGGTCGGTGGCTTCGGTCTGTGCGGCATCCCGGAAGCCCTGATCGCCGCACTGCGCGATTCCGGCGTGAAGAATCTGACCGTGATCTCGAACAATGCCGGCGTCGACGGCTTCGGACTCGGACAACTGCTGGCTACGCGGCAGATCCGGAAAATGATCGCCTCCTATGTCGGCGAGAACAAGGAATTCGAACGCCAGTTCCTGGCTGGCGAACTGGAGCTGGAATTCACGCCGCAGGGCACGTTGGCGGAAAAGCTGCGCGCCGGCGGCGCCGGCATCCCGGCCTTCTTCACCCGTACCGGCCTCGGCACGGTGGTGGCCGAAGGCAAGGAAGTGCGTGAATTCGACGGCCAGAAATACGTGATGGAACGTTCGCTGGTGTCCGACGTGTCGCTGGTCAAGGCCTGGAAGGGCGACCGCGCCGGCAACCTGATCTACAACAAGACCGCGCGCAACTTCAACCCGAATGCGGCGATGGCCGGCCGGATCACGGTCGCCGAAGTGGAAGAGCTGGTCGAGGTCGGCGAACTCGATCCGGACCAGATCCATACCCCCGGCATCTTCGTGCACCGCATCGTGCACAACCCGCATCCGGAAAAGCGGATCGAACAACGCACGGTGCGTACCAACTAAGGCAACGGAGAACAGACATGGCATGGACTCGTGATCAAATGGCGGCGCGCGCGGCCAAGGAATTGCAGGACGGTTTTTACGTCAACCTCGGCATCGGCTTGCCGACACTGGTGGCCAACTATGTGCCGGACGACATCGAGGTCTGGCTGCAGTCGGAAAACGGCCTGCTCGGCATCGGCCCGTTCCCGACCGAGGACAAAATCGATCCGGACCTGATCAACGCCGGCAAGCAGACCGTGACCTCGCTGCCAGGCTCGTCGTATTTCAGCTCGGCCGATTCGTTCGCGATGATTCGCGGCGGCAAGATCAACATCGCGATCCTCGGCGCGATGCAGGTGTCGGAAAAGGGCGATCTCGCCAACTGGATGATCCCCGGCAAGATGGTCAAGGGCATGGGCGGCGCGATGGATCTGGTGGCCGGCGTCGGCCGCGTGGTGGTGCTGATGGAGCACGTGGCGCGCGCCAAGGACGGCAGCACCTCGCACAAGATCCTGCCGCAGTGCAGCTTGCCGCTGACCGGCGTCGGCGTGGTCAATCGCATCATCACCGACCTGGGCGTGATCGACGTCGTCGACGGTGGCCTGAAGCTGGTCGAACTGGCCGACGGCGTGTCGGTCCAGGAAATCCAGGAGAAGACCGGCGCCCGCCTCGACACCAGCGCGGTGCAGCCGGCATAGCAGGCGTGCTGCGTTAGAAAACGGCGCCCGCGGGCGCCGTGTTTCATTTCTGTCCCGAAGGCCGCATGCCTTCAGTCCGGAAGCGCCTGTGGTTTCGAACGAGCGTCGCTCCAATCGGACGTCGTTGCAAGCGACGCGGCAGCTCGGCATTGTATGAGAGCGTTTGGCCGCGAACAGCCATGCTGACCTCCGATTGGAGATACCGTCCGCCTCGACACGAGGAAGACGCTCGTTTCCGAGGCTTCAAAGCGGTCGCTCAGCGTATGTAGACGCCGAATTTTTTCAACTGCGCATCGCTATTGCTCACCTCGGCGAGCACATCCTCGCCGCCATTGCTGACCATCATTTGCGCGAGCGTGTGCGCCACGGCCATATGCGGCACGACCGAAGGAAAGATGCCGAGATTGCTGTTGGGAGCCAGGATCGTGATGGCGGCCTTGGAGGCGACCGGAGAGACGGTGCTGTCCGAAACGGCGATCAAAGTCGCGCCGCGCTCGGTTGCCAGCGTTGCCGCCTGCATGCTTATGACGGTATAGGGCGACGAGGTGAAGCAAACGAGGACATCGTTTTTGCCGATACGGCGCAACTCGTCCACCACTGTCCCGCCCGTGCCGTGGACCAGGTTCACTCCCTTGCGGAAGGTCGACAGGACGTAGTGAAAATAGTAGGCCGCGGAAAACAGGCTGCGCAGGCCGATGATATAGACATTTTTTGCTTTGGCCAGTGCTTGCTCCGCTTCGATCCAGGATGCTTCGTTTTCTGAGCTGAGCGTTCTGTCGAGGTTGATCAATTCCGCGTGAAGAAAATCGGCCAGGGATTTTCCTGCGCCGTTGCGCCTCGACCGGTTCCGAAGCTGGATGGTACGGCCGACGAGGCCGCTGTCCTGATTCGTCACCCAGTCCACATACACGGACTTGAACGACTCGTAGCTGTCGAACCCCAGCTCCCTTGCAAGGCGCAGCATGGAAGCAGGGTGAAGGCCTGCATCGCTCGCTACCGATCGCATCGACTGAAGTGCGATTTCCTTGGGTGAATCCAGCACATAGCGTGCGGCAGCCTTGATCTTTGGCGGCATCTCTTCAAACCGGCCTTGTATCAAGGCTTCTATTTCATCTTTTGTCATCTGTGGCATTCCGGTGGCCTTCCAGGTGCTGGCTGTCGAGCCTGAAGCACGCCAATCGCGTCCAGCTGCGGAAATCGGTGAACAGTTGTTCCATTCAGGAGGCAATCGACCTCCGGGATCGTGCTCGATGCGCCGAGATACTACTCCTCCCGGCGCAAAGCCGGACTGTTTTTCCTATGAGGGACAGAATACGACTGCGATAGTGCGCGCAAGCGTCCGCATGAACATTTGATCCATAATTTGCTTTAAATAATCATATGATCCATAATTTGAGAAAATTGAACAACTGAATCATCTTTGGGTAGAGCTCCTTGATGGGCGTGTTGCCAAAGGTGTGCGGCAGCGTCTGCCCGCTCCGGCGGAGCGCAGCGGGACTGCGTCGCAAGGCACAGGCCAGCACTCCCTGGCAAGGAGGAGTGCCCGTATCAAGCAAGCCGCCTTTTGTATCCGGAGCGCCGTAACGAACGCTAGCGGCCGGTTTCAGTCAACGCAGCAAAACAGGAGTATCCATGTCGTATCCCGAGTCAGCGCCAAATTCCAGGGCACTATACGCGGAAGCCCAAAAATACATGCCCGGGGGCAATACCCGTACCACCGTCTATATCAAGCCATTCCCGTTGTACGCCGCGCACGGGTCCGGCTGTCGCGTGTGGGACGTCGATGGCCAGGAGCGGATCGACTGCATCAACAACTTCACTTCGCAGATTCACGGCTACTGCAATCCCGCGATCAACGACGCTGTCACCAGGCAGCTGTCGCTAGGCACATGCTTCGGCATGCCTACCGCCTCCGAAATCGAACTGGCCAAATTGCTGGTGGAGCGGATTCCGTCGATCGACTCGGTCCGGTTTACCAATTCCGGCACCGAAGCCGTGATGATGGCACTCAAGGCGGCCCGTGCATTCACCGGCCGTCCCAAGATCGCGAAGGTCGAGGGGGCCTATCACGGCAGCTACGACTACGCGGAGATGAGCCTGGATCCGGCTCCGCGCAACTGGGGCGACAGCGAACCGCGATCGATCCCGTACGCCAAGGGCACGCCCAGGAGCGTCTCGGATGACGTGATCGTCATTCCCTTTAATCAGCCGGAAGAGGCGACCCGGATCCTCCAGCAGCATGGGCACGATCTTGCCGCGGTGCTGGTGGATCCCATGCCGAACCGGGCGGGCCTGGTGCCAGCCACCCAGGAGTACATCGGTGCATTGCGGAAAGCCGCAAGCGACGTGGGCGCGCTGCTGATTTTTGACGAAGTGATCTCGTACCGCCTCGGCTACAACGGTGCCCAGCCGCTATGGAACGTCCAGGCGGATCTGACGGTATTGGGGAAGGTGATCGGCGGAGGATTTCCGGTTGGCGCTGTTGGCGGACGCGCGGCCGTCATGGCTGTTTTCGATCCTACCGCCGGCAAGCCGGCGCTGCCGCATGGCGGCACGTTTTCCGCCAATCCGATCACCATGGTCGCAGGACGGGCGGCGGTCGAACAGCTCGATCATGCCGCCTACGACCGGCTGGCGCAGATGGGCGACACGGTGCGCTCCGAAACAAATCAATCCTTCAGGCGGCACGGCATTGCCGGCCAGGCGGTGGGCATGGGATCGCTACTGAAGGTGCACTTTACCGGGAACCCAATCAGGGACTACCGAAGCGTCTATCCGTCGGAACGCGAAGCGGCCATGCTCAACACATTCCACATGGCCTTGCTGAACAGGGGGATTCTCGTTGCCAGTTATGGGCTGATGGCACTTTCCACCCCGATGACCGATGCGGACGTACACGCCATTTCAGCGGCCATTGATGATGCTATTGCCGAAGTCAAGCGTTTGCATGCCGGCTGAAATTCATCAATGCGTCACCGGTAGAGGTTCCGTTCCCGTCAACTGTTGATCAAGGATATTCAATGGCCAAGTTCAAGCTCACCTATTCGACCATGTTTTCCCCGCCGCGGGAATTGCACGAAAGTTTTGACAGCGCGGTAGCCGGTCTGCGCCATCGCTTCGGCGAATCCCATCCTCTTTTTATCGGCGGCAGGGAGCTTCTCAAAGAAGAGGTCGTGATCAAGCATGATCCCGCCGACGGCAGGCAGATTCTGGGCCGGTTCTCGCTGGCAGAGGTGGAGGATGTCGATGCCGCCATTACGGCGGCACGCACGGCATTCCCTGCCTGGAGAAGCATGCCGTGGCAGGAGCGGGTTCGCATCCTGCGCCAGGTCGCGCGCATAGTGGAAACCCGGGCCTATGACATCGCCGCCGCGGTGTCGTTCGAGGTCGGCAAGAATCGTATGGAGGCGCTGGGCGAAGTCGGTGAAGTCGTCGATTTCTTCGATTTGTTCGCCAGCGAGATCGAGACGAACGAGGCTTTCAATCGCAAGCTGCCGAATGATCCGGTGAGCGGCTTCGTGAGTACCAATCGCAGCGTGCTCAAACCCTATGGCGTGTGGGCCGTGATCGTTCCATTCAACTTCCCGCTGGCGCTGGCCGCAGGCCCTACCGCCGCCGCGCTGGCCGCGGGGAATACGGTCGTGCTGAAGGGCGGTACCGAGACTCCGTGGTCGGGAGTGCTGCTGGCGGAATGCCTGCGTGACGCCGGCGTGCCTGATGGCGTATTCAACTATCTGCTGGGAGATGGCGCCAGCATTGGCAGCCGCCTGGTCGAGCATGATGGAATTGACGGCGTCACCTTCACCGGGTCGCATGAGGTCGGCATGCGCATTTTGAGGGCGCAAACCAACCGCCGCTATCCGCGCCCATGCATCAGCGAGATGGGCGGGAAGAACGCCGTACTGGTGACCGCGGGCGGCAATCTCGATGACGCGGCGCAGGGCATCGTACGCTCCGCATTCGGGTTGAGCGGCCAGAAATGCTCCGCTCTCTCGCGCATCTACGTGACTTCGAGCGTCCATGACCAGCTGGTGGAAAAGATCCGCGAGGCGATGAAGAAGCTCACCGTGGGGATTCCCCAGGAAGAGGGCAACTGGATGGGACCGGTGGCCACGCAGGCGGCATTCGACAGATACGCGGCGTACGTGGCGGCGCTGTCTCGGGACGGCGCCCAGATCCTGGAGGGCGGTCGCCAAAGATGGCGTGCGGATCTGGAGCACGGCTTCTTCTGCGAACCCGTGCTGGCGACGGCGCCGCTCGATCACCCGCTCTGGCAGCAAGAGATGTTCTCTCCGATTGTCATGGTGGCGCCGGTCGACAGCAAGGAACAAGGCATGGAACTGGTCAACGGCAGTAACTTCGGGCTGACCGCCGGCTTCTATGGCGCACCGGACGAAGTCGAATGGTTCTACGACAACGTGCAGGTCGGTGTCGCCTATTCCAACCGGCCGCAAGGCGCGACTACCGGCGCGTGGCCCGGCTATCAGGCGTTCGGCGGCTGGAAGGGTTCCGGCAGCACGGGGAAGGCGCTGGCTTCTTTCTATTACCTGTCCCAGTACATGCGTGAGCAGTCGCAGACACGCGTGGTGCGCGAGTAGACATATTTCACGAGAGCACTGGCTTGCGGCGAGGCTGTGGCGGGATTGGCTTCGCCACGCGATTTCTATTCATGCGGCGAATCGCAGAGTCCCCGCTTGCAGGCCAGGAGAGTAAATTTTTTGCGGACTTTCGGCGCGATCGGCTTGTGAGCGCCGACGAGCCATGTTGGAAAACCAGACATGATCAACAAGATTGCTGCCAGTATCCATGAGGCGCTGGCTGATGTGCCTGACGGCGCCACGGTGCTGATCGGCGGTTTTGGCACGGCCGGTATTCCGGGGGAACTGATCGACGGCCTGATCGCCCAGGGCGCGCGCGACCTGACGGTGGTCAACAACAACGCCGGCAATGGCGACCAGGGACTGGCCGCTTTGCTGAAGACGGGCCGCGTGCGCAAGATCATCTGCAGCTTTCCCCGCCAGGTCGACAGTTGGGTATTCGACGAACTGTACCGCGCCGGCAAGCTGGAGCTCGAGCTTGTGCCTCAGGGCACTCTGGCGGAGCGCCTGCGCGCCGCAGGCGCAGGCATCGGTGCCTTCTACTGTCCCACGGCCTACGGTACGCAGCTTGCCGAGGGCAAGGAAACGTGCGAGATCGACGGCCGCCAGCACGTGCTGGAATATCCAATTCACGGCGACGTGGCGCTGATCAAGGCCGAGCGTGGCGACCGCTGGGGCAATCTGAGCTACCGGATGTCGGCACGCAACTTCGGCCCGGTCATGGCCACTGCCGCGAAGCGCACCATCGCCACGGTCCACGAGATCGTGGAGCTGGGTCAGCTGGATCCCGAAGCGATCGTCACTCCCGGCATTTATGTTCACCGGATCGTGAAGATCGATCGCGTCGCCACGCAAGCGGGCGGCTTCAGGAAATCCGCCTGAGAAGCGGATGCGGCGAAGAGGAATAATCGTGAATAGCTATCGGAAAAGAAGCAAGGCTGAACTGGCCGCCCGCGTCGCGCAGGACATCCACGACGGCGCCTATGTCAATCTCGGTATTGGCCAGCCGACGCTGGTGGCCAACTACATCCCGGCCGACCGCGAAGTCATCCTGCACAGCGAAAACGGCATCCTAGGCATGGGACCGGCGCCGGCCGCCGGCCACGAGGACTACGATCTGATCAATGCCGGCAAGCAACCCGTCACACTGTTGCCGGGCGGCGCTTACTTTCATCATGCCGACAGCTTCGGCATGATGCGCGGCGGCCACCTGGATATCTGCGTGCTTGGCGCCTTCCAGGTGAGCGCGACCGGAGACCTCGCCAACTGGAGCACCGGCGAGCCTGGAGCCATTCCCGCCGTCGGGGGCGCGATGGATCTGGCCATCGGCGCCAAGCAGACCTGGGTGATGATGGACCTGCTCAGCAAGAACGGCGACAGCAAGATCGTCGCGCAGTGCACCTATCCGCTGACCGGCATCGGCTGCGTCAAGCGCATCTACAGCGATCTGGCCACGTTCGCCTGCACCGCCGATGGACTGGTGTTGATCGATGCCGTACCTGGGCTGGCGCACGATGAACTCGAACGCCTGATCGGCCTGCCGATCCGGCGCCCTGAGCTGGCCCCGGAGGCATAGGCGCAGCTCTATCCATGCCCTCTCGGTCACGCCGTTCGCGCGGCGCCCAGCGACCATGGCGGCATCCTGGTGCGAGCCGTCAGCTGCCGCTCAGCAGATAGATGGTGCCGGACATGTCGTCCGAAATGTACAGGCCGTTCCTGCCGTCCGGGATGGCGTCGACCGGCCGTCCCCAGCGATCCTTGGCCGCAGCGTTTACCAGCCAGCCGGTGACTAGGTCGACCTTGTCGCCGACCTTGCCGCTGGCATCGACCGGGTAGAGCGCGACTTCGTGGCCGTTGAAGGCGCTGCAGTTCCAGCAACCGTGCAGCCCGGTCACCAGCGCGTTGCGATAGGCGGCCGGCAGCCCGGAATCCTGCAGGAAACTCATTCCAAGCGGCGCCGAATGCGGCGGCAGACCCTTGGTCACGCGGTCGATCGCGTTGCAGTCGAGCTTGCTGCCGTCGGGGTTGAACTGCACATCACGGTCGTACGGCATGTTGTCCAGTCCCTGGTCCGGATTGGAATTGCAAAACGGCCAGCCGTACTGGCCGCCATCCTTGACCTTGATCAGTAGGTCGGGCGGATGGCCGTCGACGTAGCTTTGCACCACGCGGCCGTAGTCGTCCTTGCCGTCGCCGTCGATGTCGCCGTGGAACGGGTAGGCGATGTTGTCGCGGTTGTTGACCACCACCCATAGTTCATCGCTGCCGGGCCGGAACGCAAGGCCTTCGGCGTTGCGGATGCCGCGCGCGTACAGGCGCCGGCCGCTGCCGTCCAGGTTGTATTCATAGATCGCGCCGCGGATCGGATCGGCGGTGGTGTCGCCCGCGCAAGCATTGCAGCTGGACGCGATCGACAGGTACAGCTTGCCGCCGTGCAGCGCAAAATTCTTCAGCGCGTGGCTGTAGGCGCCGCCCAGTTCCGGCGTCGAGGCGTCCGGCAGCTTGTCGATCAGGATCTCGATCGGGCCGATCGAGGTGTCGCCGTTCTGGTAGGGGGCACGGATTACGCGGTTCGATTCCGCCAGATAGACGTAGGTGGTGGCTCCGATCGTCTGAAAGGCAATGTCGTGCGGCAAGGTCAGGCCGGAAGCGAAGGTGTAGCGGCCCGGCGCCGCATCGCCGTTCGGCCGCAGCAAGTTGATCTTGCCGCCGTCAGGATCGGACACCAGCAGGTCGCCGTTCGGCGCCAGCGCCATGAAGCGCGCATTCGGCACGCGCGCGAAGATCCGGATGTCGAAACCGGGCGGCACGTTCAGCGTGCGCTGCTGGTCGAATGGCTCGCTGTTCATGCCGGCCGGAACCTGCAGCGTGACCGCCTTGCTGGCGCCGGCCGGAGCGGTCGGAGCAGTGGGAGGCGTCTCGGGAGGAGCGAGCGGCGGCGGCGTGCCCGGTGGTGCACCCGGCGTGGCTGCTTGGCCACTGCCGCTGCCGCCGCAGGAAACGGCCGCGAGCATGATGCCGAATGCCGCCAGGAAAACCCATGCGGCCGTCCACGCGGGCCGCCCCCTGCTTGCCGTCCGTCTGCCTCGATCGTCCATCGCACGCTCCCGGAAATGCCAAGTGGGGATGGCGCGGAGGGGGTATGCCGAAAAAAACGTCTATTTCGGGCGAATGATGGGCGGATTTAAAAATACCAGGGGTAGTATAAAGCGCCCGTAGACCTTTCGATCCTTATTGCGCGACCCAGCCGCCGTCCACGTTCCACGCGACGCCGCGCACCTGGCTGGCCGCGGCACTGCAAAGAAAGACCGCCAGTCCCCCCAATTGTTCCGGTGTGACGAATTCGCCGGACGGCTGCTTCTCGGCCAGCAAGCTCTTCTTGGCCTCGTCGTTCGACAGGCCGGCCTGCGCCGCGCGCGCGTCGACCTGCTTCTGCACCAGCGGCGTCAGTACCCAGCCAGGGCAGATCGCGTTGCAGGTGACGCCGGTCGGCGCGGTTTCCAGCGCGGTGACCTTGGTCAGGCCGACGATGCCGTGCTTGGCGGCGACGTAGGCGGATTTCTGGGCGGAACCGACCAGCCCGTGGGCCGATGCGATGTTGATGATGCGGCCCCAGTTGCGCGCCTTCATCTGTGGCAGCGCCAGCCGCGTGGTGTGAAAGGCGGAGGTCAGGTTGATGGCGATGATCGCATCCCATTTTTCGGGCGGGAAATCCTCGATATTGGCCACATGCTGGATGCCGGCGTTGTTGACCAGCACGTCGACCGCGCCGAACTTGTCGGCGGCGA
>JBAUJK010000371.1:0-3603 GCA_049683695.1 Burkholderiaceae bacterium | reverse complement strand
GCTACGTCCTGCCGCTGCTCGATGGCGGTGCCGACACCCTGGTGCTGGGCTGCACCCACTATCCATTCGTGCGGCCGCTGATGGAAGACTGCCTGCGCCACCATGGCCGGCAGGCAGTGCAAATGCTGGATACCGGCGAACCGGTTACCCTGCAGCTGATCACGCTGTTGCGGCAAGCCGGCCGGCAACGCGCGCCGGGCGCAACCGGCACGGTGGCAGGCTTTACCAGCGGCGGTACAAGTGAACTGGCAGCGGCATTTGCAAACCTGCTGCAATGGACGCCGCCGCAAGTCCAGGTGTGCGAGGCCGATCCAGAGGATGGGAAGCCCCGCCTTTCAGCCGAATGCCGCGCTCACCCGACGATGGCCGAAAAAGCAAAAAGCCCGGTCGCATGAACCGGGCTTTTTGCTTGAAACTCTTGGGGTGGCCGATGGGACTCGAACCCACGACGACAGGAATCACAATCCTGGACTCTACCAACTGAGCTACGGCCACCAATGGTAAGCGCGCAATTATACAAATTTTGCGCCACACTGGCAATCGGAAAGCACTCCTACACCGGCTCTTTGCCCGCCAAGCCGGCTTCCGGCCGTCACGTCGCCGGTTTCAGCGACAACATCCGCTCGACATAGCGCGCGATCAGGTCGACTTCCAGATTCACGCGGTCGCCGGCACGCAGCTGCTTCAATGTGGTGACTTCGGTGGTATGCGGAATCAGGTTGATTGAAAAGCGGCATGCGTGCGCGCCGTCGGTGACCGCATTGACCGTCAGCGACACGCCGTTGACGACGATCGAACCCTTGAACGCCAGATATTTCCCCAGTTCGGCGGGAGCGTCGATCACAAGTTCCATCGATTCGCCGACCGGCGCGAAGCTGGCCACTGTGCCGAGGCCGTCGACATGGCCGGACACCAGGTGGCCGCCGAGACGGTCGGCCAGCGTCAGTGCCTTTTCCAGATTGACTTCTCCCGGAGCATCGAGCCCAACCGTGCGATTCAGACTCTCGCGCGATACGTCGACCGTGAAGCCGTTTGCCGCCTTCGCGATCACGGTCATGCAGGCGCCGTTGATCGCGATCGAGTCCCCGAGCGCGACATCGGCCAGCGGCAGGCCGCCGGCGTCGACAGTCAGGCGCACGCCGGCATCGGTGCCGGTGCCAAGGGGCTGGACATCCGTGATCTTGCCGATCGCGGCAATGATTCCTGTAAACATGGCGAACCCGCTGGAGTTAAACGAACCGCGCAAGGATACGCAAATCCGCGCCGACCTGCTCGGTGGCGTGGAACCGCAGGCACGGGCCGTCCTCGATCCGGTCCGGCGCCGGCAGGTCGAACATGCCGAAGCCGGTCCCCAGCAATCGCGGCGCCAAATACATTAACAACTCATCGACGCAGCCTTCGCGGATCAACGAGCCATTCAGCTTGGCGCCGGCCTCCACGTGCAGTTCGTTGATGTCGCGCCGGCCGAGTTCCCGTATCAAGAGCGGCAGGTCGACCTTGCCTTGCGGATTGGGCAGGTAGATCACCTCGGCGCCACGCTCGCGCAGCATCGCCTCCTTTTCGGCGTCGCGCACGGCGGTCGCAATCCAGGTTCCGCCGCCCGCCAGTACGCGCGCATCCGTCTCGATCGCGAGCTTGCTGTCGACCACGATGCGGCGCGGCTGCCGCTGCGTTGCCACCGCGCGCACGGTCAACTGTGGATCGTCCTGTCTGACCGTCCCGATGCCGGACAGAATCGCGCAGGCGCGCGCTCGCCACAAATGGCCATCGTCGCGCGCCTCCTGCGACGTGATCCACTGGCTGCGGCCATCGGGCAAGGCGGTCTTGCCATCCAGGCTGGCAGCGGTTTTCATCCGCACCCATGGCTTGCCGCGCTGCATCCTGGAAAAGAAGCCAATATTGAGTTCGCGCGCGTCCTCCGCCAGCACACCGCATTCGACTTCGATGCCGGCAGCACGCAGGCGTGCCAGCCCCTGCCCCGCCACCAGCGGATTGGGATCTTCGATGGCGACAACCACGCGCGCCACGCCGCTGCGTATCAATGCATCGCTGCATGGCGGCGTGCGGCCGAAATGGCTGCACGGCTCCAGCGTCACGTAGGCGGTGGCGCCGCGCACGTCGTGGCCCCTGGCGGCGGCATCGTTGAGCGCTTCGACCTCGGCGTGGTTGCCGCCGGGTGGCTGGGTCCATCCTTCGCCGAGCAGCTCGCCATCCTTCTGCAGGACGCAGCCGACGCGCGGATTGGGGGAGGTGGAAAACAGGGCGCGTTGCGCAAGCGTCAGCGCGCGCCGCATGGCACGCAATTCGTCAGGCATGTTCAGCGGGGAAATCGAAAAATCAGCCGTTGGTAGTGACCGTGCAAGTGGTCGGCTCCTTGGCCGGATCACAGACGCGGGCGCGGCCGAGGAAATTGAAGCGGATCAGGCGCGTCATGTCGTCCAGCTGGAACGACATCGTACCGCCCTTTTGATTGGCCGGCATGCGCAGGCTGCCGGTGGCGGAAAAGCCGATGAACAGCGGCGCAGTGCCGATATTGGATGAAATCTGCATTCCGTCCGGCACCGGCCCATGACGGAAGATCACGGTTTCGTTGGAATCGGGGCGCTTGTCATCGTCCTCGTCGACGAACACGATCCAGCCCTGGGTCCAGTCGCTGCCGGCATCGTCGGCCGGCACCAGTCGGACCTGCATGCCGCGCTCCAGCGCGGCCGAGCGGGTCAGGTTGACCGCGGCAAAAAATTCATTGACCGTGGTCGTCATCCGCTGGTTCTGAATCAGTGCGCGAAAGCTCGGCACGCCGATCGCCAGCAGGATGGCGGCGATGACCAGTGTGATCATCATTTCGATCAGCGTGAAGCCGCCGCGCCTTGCCGTCATGACCTGCTCCCGGATGATTGCCGCGCCATCACCAGCAATCCTTGGCACCGCTGACCGATACCGATTTCTGGCCGGTGCTGTCCAGCGACAGATCGCCGCATTTGCTGTCCTTGAAATTGCGATTCACATTGGTGGTGCCGGCCATCGCGGTCAGCTTCACACAATTGCCGATCACGTCGCCGGTACAGGCTTCGGCCTTAATTTCATAGGAGCTGGCCTCCGCGCTGTCGCCGGAATACCATTTGAACCCGGTCGCCGGCGACGCCTTGGAAAAGGCGATATAGGTATTGTTCTGCGAATAGTAGCGTTCCTGGTGCTGCATGATCTGCGTCAGCGTCGCCCAGCCGTCGGCGCGCTTGGACTTGACCACCGCCGATTGATAGGACGGATACACCACCGCGCCAAGTATTGCGACGATCGCCACGACGATCATCAGCTCGATCAGGGTGAAGCCTCTGTGCAGGGTCATGTTCACGGTGTTTTCCTGTCCTACTGGTTGTGGAGTTGCTTCCAGTTCACGATTTCGCGCCAGCTCATGCGGCCAGCCGGCGGCATGAACGAACCGGTGCCGTTAGTGGCTTGCGCCGCCGTGCCCTGCACGCCACCGGTACCGAAGTTGAACACCGCGAAATTCTTCTTGGCATTGCGCTTGCCGATCGAATCGCGATCGCCGACCGTGGTGCCGGTCTCGAACAGCACTGGCGAACTCAGCATGCCGACGGTGGA
>JBAUJK010000370.1:0-1770 GCA_049683695.1 Burkholderiaceae bacterium | reverse complement strand
CCGCAGGCCGGCCGGGCGCTGGGCGCCGCTGCTCGATATCGCGGTCGACCTCGGGCGTGACTTCCGCTTCCGCGGCAGCGGTGCCGACCTGCTGCTGCGCGGCGGCATGACGATCCACAGCGAGCCGTTCCAGCCGCTGCGTGCCGACGGCACCGTGAACGTGGCGGAAGGCACCTACGAAGCCTTCGGCCGCAAGCTGGCGATCGAGCGCGGGCTGATCAATTTCCAGGGGCCGATCGACAACCCGAACATCAACATCCTGGCGATGCGGCGCAACCAGGAAGTCGAGGCCGGCGTCGAAGTCACCGGACTGGCGCAGCAGCCGCGCGTGCGGCTGGTATCGGAGCCGAACGTCGGCGACGAGGAAAAGCTGTCGTGGCTGATGTTCGGCCACGGTTCCGAAAGCAGCGGCCTCGGCCAGCGGCAGGCGGCCGGCGCGGCGCTGGCGCTGCTGGGCAATGCCGGCGGCAAGCGCATCGCCCAGGGCATCGGCATCGACGAATTCTCGATCGGCTCGAGCGAATCGGGGCTGGCCGACCAGCAGGTGGTCAACCTAGGCAAGGCGATTTCCGAGCGCTTCTACGTCGGCTACGAGCAGAGCCTGACCGGCGCCGCCAGCATCGTCAAGATGACCTACCAGCTGTCGCGGCGCTGGTCGCTGGTGGCGCGCGCCGGCGCCATTTCCGGCCTCGACATCCTGTTCAACAAGCGCTTCGACTAGCTTTTCTTCTCCGCTGCATCCTCTGTGCGCCGCGGCCCTTACCTGCCGGGTAATTGCCGCCGCGCGCGCCGGCGCCGACACTGGTGTCGAAGGCGAACGGCCGCCTTCGCCGGCTCGGCGGCTGCACCGAGGTCTTGCTCCAAGGAGAACCCCATGAAAGCGATCCATCCCGCTCCCTTGCTCCGATACACGCTGATGGCCGACGCCGCGGTCAGCGGTGCGGTGGCGGCGCTGCAGCTGCTGGCGCCGCACTGGCTGGCTAGCCTGCTGGCGCTGCCGGCGGCATTGCTGAGCGCCAGCGGCGCGTTCCTGGCGCTGTACGTGCTGCTGCTGGTGCTGATGGCGCGCAGCAAGGCGATCTGGACGGCGCTGGTGGTGCTGGTGGTGGTCGGTAATGTCGACTGGGCGCTCGGCTGCGCGGCGCTGCTGGCCACCGACTGGGTAGCACCGAATCTGCTTGGCGCCGGTTACCTGGTGCTGCAGGCGCTGGCGGTGCTGGTGTTCGCCGGCCTGACGTTTGCCGGATGGAAGGCGTCGGCGCCGGCAGCGGCGTTGCGGCCGGCGCGCGCCTGAGCAGCCCGTCATCCCGGTCACAGGAGAAGCTCATGAATGCGAATGCCTACGCGATCGGCCATCTGGAAGAAGTCCGGATGGGCCCCGACATCGTCCGCTACCTGCAGGAGATCGACGCCACGCTGGCGCCGTTTGGCGGCCGCTTCCTGGTGCACGGCGACCCGCTCGAGGTGAAGGAGGGCGCGCTGGCCGGCGCCATCATCGTGATCGAGTTTCCCGACCTCGACAGCGCGCGCGCCTGGTATGCGTCGCCGGCCTACCGCGAGATCCTGCCGCTGCGCACCGCCAACGCGCGCGGCACCGTGTTTCTGGTCAACGGCGTGCCGGCCGACCACAAGGCCACCGACGTGCTGGCGGCGCGGCACTAGAGCAGATTCGGTCTGACTGGCTTGTCGAGGCCGAGGCGGATTGCCCTTGGCACAAGGCGCGGTGACGCGCAATAGCGAGCTATTGCAAGGAGCCGCAACGCCGTGCCG
>JBAUJK010000369.1:0-9160 GCA_049683695.1 Burkholderiaceae bacterium | reverse complement strand
GGGCCACACCCGGCTAGTCACCATGAAGCAGCAACCGAATCAGTAAGCGCCAAACCCAACGCTGCTGGATTCCGGCCTTCGCCGGAACGACGATGGAAAAGCTGGCGGCCGAAACGATCACGCCGCCCATGAGGGAATGACAAACAAATCCCGTAACCCAACAACAGAAACCCTGGCAACCGCAACCCTCCACCCCAACCCGGCTAAACTGGCGACCTGAAAAAACCACTTCCCCGCTCCCCATGCACGCCGCCTTCCCCAAACTGCTGTCCTCGCAAATCGCCTTCGACATCGCGCGCACGATGCTGGACGGCTTCGACAAGCACTACCGGCTGTTCCGCCAGGCCAGCCAGGACGCCAAGCGCTATTTCGAGACGCGCGACTGGAAGACCGCGCAGGCCGCCGCCACCGAACGGATCGCGTTCTACGATGCGCGGGTGCGCGAATGCGTGCAGATCCTGGAGGACGAATACCACCAGAGCGAACTGACCGACGAGGTCTGGCACGAGGTCAAGCTGCACTACATCGGCCTGTTGACCGACCACAAACGGCCGGAGCTGGCGGAAACCTTCTTCAACTCGGTGTTCTGCAAGATCCGCCACCGCACCTATTTCCACAACCGCTTCATCTTCGTGCGGCCGGCGGTGGCCACCGAATACATCGAGACCGAAGAGCCGGCGCCGACCTACCGCGTCTATTACCCGGCCAAGGACGGGCTGCGCTACACGCTGTCGCGCATCGTTACCAATTTCCAGCTGGCGGCGCCGTTCGCCGACCTGGAGCGCGACGTCGCGCAAGTCGAGGCGCGGCTGCGCGCGCAGTTCGGCGGCGCCGCGCTGGAGCCGAACCACCAGATCCAGGTGCTGGCCAGCCTGTTCTTCCGCAACAAGGGTGCCTACATCGTCGGCAAGGGCATCAACGGCAATCGCGAATACCCGTTCGTGGTGCCGGTCCTGTACAACCGCCGCGGCCAGCTGGTGCTCGACACGGTGCTGCTCGATCCGCTGCAGATCACGGTGCTGTTTTCATACACGCGCGCCTACTTCCTGGTCGACATGGAAGTGCCGTCGGCCTACGTGCAGTTCCTGCGCTCGCTGATGCCGACCAAGCCGAAGAGCGAGATCTACACCATCCTCGGCCTGCAGAAGCAGGGCAAGGCACTGTTCTACCGCGATTTCCTGCACCACCTGAAGTATTCGTCGGACCGCTTCGACGTCGCACCCGGCATCCGCGGGCTGGTGATGGCGGTGTTCGCGCTGCCGTCGTTCCCGTACGTGTTCAAGGTGATCAAGGACCATTTCCCGCCGCCGAAGGAAACCACGCGCGCCGAGGTGCAGCAGAAATACCTGCTGGTCAAGAACCACGACCGCGTCGGCCGCATGGCCGACACACTCGAATATTCGAGTGTCGCCTTCCCGCGCGCCCGCTTCGCGCCGAAGCTCCTGGCCGAACTGAAGGAAGTGGCGCCGTCGATGATCGAGGAAGACCACGACCAGATCATCATCCGCCACCTGTACATCGAACGGCGCATGGTGCCGCTGAACCTGTGGCTGGCCGACGCCGAAAAGCGAGGCGACATGGAGGCGATGGAACACGGCGTGCGCGAATACGGCAACGCCATCAAGGACCTGGTGGCGGCCAACATCTTCCCCGGCGACATGCTGTACAAGAACTTCGGCGTCACGCGCCAGCGCCGCGTGGTGTTCTACGACTACGACGAGATCGAATACATCACCGACTGCAATTTCCGCCGCATTCCCGAACCGCAGAACGAAGAGCAGGAAATGGCGGCCGAGCCCTGGTATCCGGTGCACAAGCACGACGTGTTCCCGGAACAGTTCGGCACCTTCCTGCTCGGCAATCCGCACGTGAAGGCGTTCTTCCTGAAGCACCATGCGGACCTGCTGACGCCGGAATTCTGGCAGCAGCGTAAACAGCGGATAATGGAAGGCCATCTGGAAGACGTCTTTCCCTATCCGCAAGAAATCCGTTTCAGCTACCGCGCGGCGCCGGCAGACCTGCCGGCCGAGCGCGCCGAAACGGCGCCGGCGTAAGCGGCATCACGTTTTCCTCCGATTTTTGACCCGATCTGCATCGAACCCCTGAGACTTTAGATAAAGGAACCATCATGAACGACCCCATCGTCATCGTCGGCGCCGCCCGTACTCCCATGGGCGCATTCCAGGGCGATTTTTCCTCGTTGTCCGCCAGCGACCTCGGCGCCACGGCGATCCGCGCCGCGCTCGAGCGCGCCGGACTCGACCCGCAGCAGGTGCAGGACGTGCTGTTCGGCAACTGCCTGATGGCCGGCCAGGGCCAGGCGCCGGCGCGCCAGGCGGCCATCAAGGCCGGCATCCCGACTTCGGCCGGCGCCGTCACGCTGTCGAAGATGTGCGGCTCGGCGATGCAGGCGGCGATGTTCGCCTACGACTCGATCGTCGCCGGCACCAACGAAGTGGTGGTGGCCGGCGGCATGGAATCGATGACCAACGCGCCCTACCTGATCCCGAAGGCGCGCGGCGGCTACCGCATCGGCCACGGCATGATCTACGACCACATGATGATGGACGGCCTGGAAGACGCCTACACCCGCGATGAAAAGGGCAACGCGCGCGCGATGGGCACCTTCGCCGAGGATTGCGCCGCCAAGTACCAGTTCACACGCGAGGAGCAAGATGCGTTCGCGATCGCGTCGGTCAAGCGCGCGCAGGCGGCGAGCGCCGACGGCTCGTTCGCCTGGGAAATCGCGCCGGTCACGGTCAAGGGCCGCGCCGGTGAAGTGGTGATCGACAAGGATGAAGGTCCGGCCAAGGCCAAGCTGGACAAGATCCCGGCCCTGAAGCCGGCGTTCAAGAAGGACGGCACCATCACCGCCGCGTCGTCGTCGTCGATCAACGATGGCGCCGCCGCCCTGGTCATCATGCGCGAATCGACCGCGAAGAAGCTCGGCTGCACGCCGATCGCCAAGATCGTCGGCCACGCCCGCCATTCGCAGGAACCGAACTGGTTCACCACCGCGCCGATCGGCGCGATGCAGAACCTGTTCAAGAAGACCGGCTGGAGCCCGGCCGAAGTCGACCTGTTCGAAATCAACGAAGCGTTCGCAGCAGTGCCGATGGCGGCGATGAAGGAAATGGGCATCCCGCACGACAAGGTCAACGTGCACGGCGGCGCCTGCGCGCTCGGCCACCCGATCGGCGCTTCCGGCGCCCGCATCGTCGTCACGCTGATCGGCGCGCTGAAGAAGACCGGCGGCAAGCGCGGCGTCGCCTCGCTGTGCATCGGCGGCGGCGAGGGCACGGCGATGGCGATCGAACTGATGTAAGCAGGGCCTGCCGTTCCCGCGGTTTCAAGCGGGAACGACCTGGCAAGGACAACCCATGCCCACCGCCCTCGTGATCGGCGCCTCGCGCGGCATCGGCCGCGAGTTCGTGCGCCAGCTGCTGGATGCGCGCTGGCAGGTGTTCGCCACTGCGCGCGACGCCGCCGCGCTGGCCGAGCTGCGCGGCGCCGGCGCCGAGGCGATCGAACTGGATGTGACGAAGCCGGAATCGCTGGCGGCGCTCGGCTGGCGGCTGGATGGCGAGCGGCTCGACCTGGCGCTGTATGTCGCCGGCATCTACGGCCCGCCGCACCAGGACAGCGCGACCACCGGCGGCGCCGACTTCGACCGCGTGATGCACACCAACGTGCTGGGCGCGATCCAGGCGATCCCGCTGGTGGCGCCGCTGGTGGCGGCGGCGCGCGGCCGCTTCGGCTTCGTCAGTAGCGGCATGGGCAGCATCGCCGACGCCGATACCAGCTACGGCCGGCTGTACCGGGTGTCGAAGGCGGCGCTGAACATGGCGGTCAGGAGCGCGGCGCCGGATTATCCGGACGCGATCTTCGTCGCGCTGTGCCCGGGCTGGGTGCGGACCGACCTCGGCGGGCCGCAGGCGCCGGTCGCGGTCGAGGACAGCGTGCGCGGCATGCTGGAAGTGCTGCGCGGGCTCACCGCGGCCGACAGCGGCAGCTTCCGCCATTACAGCGGGCGGCAGATGGCGTGGTGATGGACGGCGCCGCGCGGGCGGCGCAGCGATCGTGATCCGACGTGAATAACAGGGAGGAAGGCAGATGGCAGCGGCAATCGACTTTTATTTCGACTTTTCTTCGCCTTACGGCTATTTCGCCGCGCAGAAGATCGAGGCGCTGGCGGCAAGCCACGGGCGCACGGTGAACTGGCATCCGATCCTGCTCGGCGTGGTGTTCAAGGCGACCGGCGCCGCGCCGCTGCCGCTGGTGCCGCTGAAGGGCGAATACGCCTACCGCGACTTCGAGCGCAGCGCGCGCTTTCACGGCATCGAATACCGCCGTCCGAGCAGGTTCCCGATGGCGACCCAGGCCGCCGCGCGCGCAATGCTGTGGATCGCCGACCAAGACGGCGCGGCGCGCGCGGTCGAGTTCACGAAAAGCGTCTACCGCGCCTACTTCGTCGACGACGCCAACATCAGCGAGCCTGCAGTGCTGGCCGAGATCGCCGGCCACCTCGGTTTCGACGGTGCGGCGCTGGCCGAGGCGATCAACAGCCCGGCGGTCAAGGAGCGGCTGAAGGCCGAGGTCGACGAGGCGATGGCACGCAAGGTGTTCGGCTCGCCGTTCATGATCGTCGACGGTGAACCGTTCTGGGGCTTCGACCGTTTCGAGCAGCTCGAAGCGTTCCTGCGCGACGGTCGCATCTAATTGGCATTTCATATACTGATATGAGTATTTTCAAAGCCGCACGCGAATACTCCGGGATAGGCCGATTTTTGACCATACTCCCTTGCTATACGGTTTCGCGGCAAGGAGCCTCCCAATGAAGCTGGGCTACAAGACGCTGGTCGAACAGGCCAGCGCGCAGATCAAGACCTATACCGTGGAGCAGGCGCGCGCCAAAATGGACGACCCGAACGTGCAGCTGGTCGACGTGCGCGACGCCCGCGAGCTGGAGCGCGAGGGCGTGATCCCGGGCGCCTTCCACGCGCCGCGCGGCATGATCGAATTCTGGGTCGACCCCGATTCGCCGTACTTCAAGCCGGTGTTCGGCGAGGGCAAGGAATACATCTTCTTCTGCGCCGCCGGCTGGCGCAGCGCGCTGACCACCAAGACCGTGCAGGACATGGGGCTGGCGCCGGTGGCGCACATCGACGGCGGCTTCACGGCCTGGAAGGCGGCCGGCGCGCCGGTCGCCGAAAAGCCGAAGAAAGCCTGATGGCGCGCGCCAAGCCGACTGCCTGCCCGTGCGGCGGCGCCGACTATGCCGGCTGCTGCGGCCCGTATCATGGCGGCGCGGTGCCGGCCACGGCGGAGGCGCTGATGCGCTCGCGCTACAGCGCCTACGCGCGGCGCGACGAAGCCTATCTGCGCGCCAGCTGGCATCCGGATACCCGCCCGGCCGGGCCGATCCTGGAAGAAGGCGACGGCATCAAGTGGGTCGGGCTGGAAGTGCTGCACCAGCAACAGGATGAAGAGCGCGCCACGGTCGAATTCGTCGCCCGCTACAAGCTCGGCGGCCGCGCGCGCCGGCTGCATGAAATCAGCCGCTTCGTGCGCGAGGACGGACGCTGGCTGTACCTGGACGGCGGCCATCCGTCAGCGCAGGAAGACTGAGCCCCGGCTCACCGAAAAGAAAAGGACACCGAGAATGCCGCAGATCGAAAGCAAGCTGAACCCGCGCAACGCCGACTTCCAGGCCAACGCCGCCGCGATGCAGGCCATCGTCGACGACCTGCGGCAAAAAGTGGCGGCGATTGCCGAAGGCGGCGGCGCCGCCGCGCGCGACAAGCACCTGGCGCGCGGCAAGCTGCTGCCGCGCGAACGGGTGCGGCTGCTGCTCGATCCCGGCACGCCCTTCCTCGAGTTCTCGCAGCTGGCCGCCTACCGGATGTACCCGGACCGCGACGGCTCCGACTCGGCGCCGGCGGCCGGCATCATCACCGGCATCGGCCGCGTCGCCGGACAGGAGTGCGTGATCGTCTGCAACGACGCGACGGTCAAGGGCGGCACCTATTACCCGATGACGGTCAAGAAGCACCTGCGCGCGCAGGAAATCGCCGAGCAGAACAACCTGCCGTGCATCTACCTGGTCGATTCCGGCGGCGCCAACCTGCCGAACCAGGACGACGTGTTCCCCGACCGCGACCACTTCGGCCGCATCTTCTACAACCAGGCCAACCTCTCGGCCAAGGGCATCCCGCAGATCGCGGTGGTGATGGGCTCCTGCACCGCCGGCGGCGCCTACGTGCCGGCGATGAGCGACGAATCGATCATCGTCAAGGAACAGGGTACGATCTTCCTCGGGGGCCCGCCGCTGGTGAAGGCCGCCACCGGCGAGGTGGTCAGCGCCGAAGACCTGGGCGGCGGCGACGTCCACACGCGGCTGTCCGGCGTGGTCGACCACCTGGCGCAGAACGACACCCACGCGCTGGCGCTGGCGCGCAGCATCGTCGCCAACCTGAACCGGCAAAAGACGCACGGCCTGCTGCTGCGCCAACCGGTCGAGCCGAAGTATCCGGCGCAGGAACTGTACGGCGTGATCCCGGCCGATACCCGCAAACCCTTCGACGTGCGGGAAATCATCGCGCGCGTGGTCGACGGCAGCGAGTTCGACGAATTCAAGGCGCGCTACGGCACCACGCTGATCTGCGGCTTCGCGCACATCTACGGCATGCCGGTCGGCATCGTCGCCAACAACGGCATCCTGTTCTCGGAATCGGCGTTGAAGGGCACGCACTTCATCGAACTGTGCTGCCAGCGCAAGATCCCGCTGGTGTTCCTGCAGAACATCACCGGCTTCATGGTCGGCCGCAAGTACGAAAATGAAGGCATCGCGCGCAACGGCGCCAAGATGGTGACCGCGGTGGCGACCGCGGCGGTGCCGAAGTTCACCGTGATCATCGGCGGCAGTTTCGGCGCCGGCAACTACGGCATGTGCGGGCGCGCGTTTTCGCCGCGCTTCATGTGGATGTGGCCGAACGCGCGCATCTCGGTGATGGGCGGCGAGCAGGCGGCGTCGGTGCTGGCGACCGTCAAGCGCGACGGCATCGAGGCGCGCGGCGGCAGCTGGAGCGCGGAAGAGGAAGAAGCGTTCAAGTCGCCGGTGCGCGAGCAGTACGAACACCAGGGCCACCCGTACTATGCCAGCGCCCGACTGTGGGACGACGGCGTGATCGATCCGGCCGACACCCGCATGGTGCTGGGCCTGGGCCTGAGCGCGGCGCTCAATGCGCCGATTGCCGACACCAGGTTCGGCGTATTCCGGATGTAGGGCGCAACATGCCGATGCGCGATCATTTCTGCATGCTGGCCCGCTACCACGTCTGGGCCAGCGAAAAGCTGCTGGCTGCGGTGGCGGCAGTGGACGAGTCGGACTACCGACGCGATTGCGGTTTGTTCTTTGCATCGGTGCACGGCACGCTCAACCATATGCTGGTGGCCGAGTCGATCTGGCATGCACGGCTGGCCGAAGGCGTTTCGCCGCGGCTGGCTCTGAATGCCGAACTCGAAACCGGCCGCGCCGCGTTGGCGACAGCGCTGCGCGCCGCGGCCCGGCGCTGGGGCGACTGGCTGCAGGCGCTGCCGCCGCAGCGCTTCGACGGCAACCTCGACTATCGCCGCACGTCGGGCGAACCGGTCAGCGTGCCGCTCGCCGGCGCGCTCGCGCATGTGTTCAATCACGGCACCCACCATCGCGGCCAGGTCACGGCGGCGCTGACCGGCATCGGTCATGCATGCCCGGAGATCGACCTGATCTATTTCCTGGCCGCGGAAGGAAAGCAATGAGCTACCAGACCTTGCAACTGCAACGCGACGGCCGCGCCGCCAGCGTGATCCTGAACCGGCCGGAAGTGCGCAACGCCTTCGACGACACAGTGATCGCCGAACTGACGCAGGCGTTTGGCGAACTGGCCGCCGACACCGATGTGCGCGCGATCGTGCTGGCCGCCAACGGCCCGGCCTTCTGCGCCGGCGCCGACCTCAACTGGATGCGCCGCATGGCCGGCTACGGCTACGATGAAAACCGCGCCGACGCCGCGCTGTTGGCCGAGATGCTGCGCGCGATCTATTCCTGCCCGCAGCCGGTGGTGGCCAAGGTACAGGGCGACTGCTATGCCGGCGGCATGGGGCTGGTGGCCGCCTGCGATATCGCGCTGGTGGCGGAGCCAGTACAGTTCTGCCTGTCGGAAGTGCGGCTGGGCCTGATCCCGGCCACCATCTCGCCGTACGTGATCCGCGCGATGGGCCAGCAGGCGGCGCGCCGCTACTTCGTTTCCGCCGAGCGCTTTTCGGCGGCGGAGGCGCTGCGCATCGGTTTCGCGCACCAGGTGCTCGCCGCCGACGAACTGGACGCCGCCACCGCGGCGCTGGTCAAGGCGCTGGTCGCCAACAGCCCGCACGCGGTGCGCGAAGCCAAGCGGCTGGTGCGCGAAGTTGGCGGCATGCCGATCGACGACGCGCTGATCGCCGCCACCGTCGAAGGCATCGCGCAAATCCGCGCGTCGGACGAAGGGCGCGAAGGGGTGCGCAGTTTCCTGGAAAAGCGCAAGCCGAACTGGCTTTGATCGATGAATGATTTCTGGAGTGGTTTTGAAACCTGAGCAACAAAGCGACTGGGTCGCGCGCAGCCTGGCCAGCGTCTGGCATCCGTGCACGCAGATGCAGCATCATGAAACCGTGCCGCCGATCGCGCTGGCGCGCGGGCGCGGTGCCTGGCTGTTCGATACCGATGGCCGCCGCTACCTGGACGCGGTCAGTTCCTGGTGGGTCAACCTGTTCGGCCACGCCAATCCGCGCATCAATGCGGCGCTGAAGGAACAGCTCGACACGCTGGAGCATGCGATGCTGGCCGGCTGCACGCACGAGCCGGTGGTGCGGCTGTCCGAGCAGCTGGCGGCGCGCACCGGCGGCGTGCTCGGCCATTGCTTCTATGCATCGGACGGTGCCTCGGCGGTCGAGATCGCGCTGAAGATGAGCTTCCATTACTGGCGCAACAGCGGCCGGAGCGACAAGCGCGAATTCATCTGCCTGCAGAACAGCTACCACGGCGAGACCATCGGCGCGCTGGCGGTGACCGACGTCGCGCTGTTCCGCGACGCCTACGGGCCGCTGCTGCATGGCGCGCACGTGGTCGCCAGCCCGGATG
>JBAUJK010000368.1:0-1743 GCA_049683695.1 Burkholderiaceae bacterium | reverse complement strand
CACCCAAGAGCGCACGCACCACGGTCAAGCCGGCCTGGGCCGAGTTGACGCCGCAACAGCAACAGGCGCTGGCGCCGCTGGCGTCACAGTGGGATCAACTGGGGCCGGTACGCAAAAAGAAATGGTTGGCGATTAGCGCCAAGTTCAGCACCATGAGCGCAGCCGAACAGCAGCGCGTGCACCAGCGCATGAGCGAATGGATCCGGCTGACGCCGCAGCAGCAGCGAATCGCGCGCGACAGTTACAGCCGCGCCAAGAAGCTCGAGCCGGAACAGAAATCGGAGCGCTGGGAGCAATACCAGAAGCTGCCCGAGAAACAGAAGGAAGAGCTGGCCAACACCAAGGAGCGTAAGCGGATCGCCGCGCTGCCGTCGGCGCAAAGCAGTGTCCACACGGTAGCGCCGATCAAGTCCACGCCGCAGCCGGTGCTGGAACTGGCGCTGACGCCACAGCCGAACGCCTACCTGACTCCGCAGCCGCCACCACCCGAACCGGCGCCGGTCGCTGCGCCGGAGACCGCCGCACCGGAAGCCGCGCCGCCGCCCGCACCGGAGCCCGAACCAGCGCCGGAACCGATCCAGCCGGCGCCGCTCGACCCGACCCAGTTTTAAAGAATCCCCGTGCCAGAAATCGCCTCCTCGAATCCCGCTATCCCCTCTTCCCCTTCGCTGACGCGCCGCCTGTGCAGCATGCTGTACGAATCGATGCTGCTGTTCGGCGTGGTGTTCACCGCCGGCTGGCTGTTCTCGACCCTGCTGGAGCAGCGCCACGCGCTGTACCTGCGCGGCGCGCTGCAGGATTGGCTATTTTTGGTGGTGGGTGCGTATTTCGTCTGGTTCTGGAGCCACGGCGGCCAGACGCTGGCGATGAAGACCTGGCGCCTGCGGCTGGTTACCGCCGACGGCCGGCCGGTCGGCATCGTGCGCGCGATCGGCCGCTATTTGCTGGCCTGGGGCTGGCTGCTGCCGGGACTGGCGGCGGCCTGGTTGCTGGGTGCGCGGGGCTGGCTGCTGGTGCTGATCCCGGCCGTCAACCTGCTGCTGTGGGCGCTGACGATCTACCTCGATCCGGAGCGCCGCTTCCTGCACGACCGCCTGGCCGGCACCCGGCTGGTCGACGGCCCGGGGCCGGAATTGAGGCGAAAGCGCCGCTGAAGACCCACATACTCCCCACACCGATCAACCAATCCGGGCGTGGACGGGACCGATTGACCATATACTCCTTTTGTTATCGACTTCTGGCACGGCAGTCAGGCGTTCCGCGCTACCGCGCCGTCGTACAGTTGCTGCATTAGTTGCCGCTCGCGCTCGACCACGGTGGCGACGAAGTCGCGCGGCCGCGGCATCGCCTTGAAGGCAGCGAAGCCGCGTTCCAGAAAGCTCTGCAGTTCGCCCAACCCGGCCAGCTTCGCCGGCCCGCGCATCATCGACAGCGTGCCGCCCAACAGCGGCACCCGCACCAGCGCGCATAACGCGTTGCCGACCGATTCGACGTGCCGCAGCTGCCGCTCGCGCGCCGCGCGCGGTTCGGCACGGTAGGCGTCGGCATAGGCAGCAGCGTCGAAGTCCGGCCCCAGGCGCGCCGCCAGCGCCGCATCCAGCGCGTCCGACAACGCATCCAGTTCGATCGCCTCGGCGATCGTCGCCAGTGCCGGCAGCGGCAGCAGGCGCTCCATGGTCGGCAGCACGCGTTCGATGTCGGCATCGCGCTGGATCACGTCCGTCGATCCGTACAGGTCGTCGA
>JBAUJK010000367.1:0-7171 GCA_049683695.1 Burkholderiaceae bacterium | reverse complement strand
TATGCCGGAACTGGCCATCAGGCTGTTAGCCAGGCCGTCCAGCTGGCCGATCGCGCGCTCGATCTGGCCGGGCGTGCCGGCGACGGCAGGGCGGTGATCGCCGCCTGCCACGACCTCAACCTGGCAGCGCGCTTCGCCACCCATGCGCTGGTGCTCGGCGCCGACCGCCACTGGCTCGGGCCGGCGGCCGCGGTGCTGACGGCGCCGGTCTTGCGGCAGGCGTTCGGCTGCGGTTTCGATGTGATCGACAGCGCGCACGGGCGGCTGTTCGTGCCGCTGCCGGCCTGACATAGCGCGTGCCCGGTTGCCGGCCGCCAACAAACGGCGCAAGATCGCGGCTGGTTTGCTGTTGTTCATCCCCAATTTCACCGACACCGAGGTTTGCCATGCCGCTTTCCCGTTCCCGCTCGCGCGCCTTGCTGGCCGTCCCGCTGTGCGCCGCGCTCGCCGCCTGTGGCGGCGGCACGCTCTCCGCCACCTACCCGGACCCGGCTGACTCGCCCGGCGAAGCGTCGGCACTGCCGATCCCGGCCGGCCAGATCGAGCGCGCGATCGGCCAGCTGGACGGCCTGGCTAACAGCCTGATGGCCAGTTCCGGCATACCGGGCATGGCGGTGGCGGTGGTGCAGGGCGGCCGGACGGTGTATGCGAAAGGCTTCGGCGTACGCGCCGTCGGCTCGCCGCAGAAGGTGGATGCCGATACCGTGTTCCAGCTGGCGTCGCTGTCGAAGCCGGTCGGCGCCACCGTGGTGGCGCGCCAGGTCGGCGCCGGCCGCGTGCAGTGGAATACGCCGGTGCAGCGCTGGCTGCCGGAGTTCGAGTTGTCCGATCCGTACGTCAGCCAGCAGCTGACCATCGGTGACCTGTATGCGCACCGCTCTGGCCTGCCGGATCATGCCGGCGACCTGCTGGAAGACATGGGCTACGACCGCGCGCAGGTGCTGGAGCGCCTGCGCTACCTGCCGCTGCAGCCGTTCCGGATCACCTACAAGTACACCAACTTCGGCCTGACCGCGGCCGCGCAGGCGGTCGCCGCCGCTGCCGGTACCGACTGGGAAACGCTGTCGGAACAGACGCTGTACCGGCCGCTGGGAATGAACGCCACCAGCTCGCGCTTCGCCGACTTCCAGGCACGGCCGAACAGGGCGGTCGGCCATATCCGGCAGGGTGGCGACTTCGTGGTCGGCCGGCCGCGCCAGCCGGATGCGCAATCGCCGGCCGGCGGCGTCAGCTCGTCGGTCAACGACATGGCGAAATGGATGGCCTTCGTGCTGGCTAACGGCGTCGTCGGCGGCCAGCCGCTGGTGCCGGCTGCGGCGCTGCTGCCGGCGCTGTCGCCGCAGATCGTCTCCAGCCCGGCCGGCGGCAGCGGCAGCCGTGCCGGCTTTTACGGCTACGGCTTCAACGTCGGCACCTCGGCCGCCGGCCGCGTCACGCTCGGCCATTCGGGCGCCTTCCTGATGGGCGCGGCGACCGCGTTCAGCCTGATCCCGTCGGCCGACGTCGGCATCGTGGTGCTGACCAACGCCTGGCCGATCGGCGTACCGGAAACGCTGGTGGCGCAGTTCAACGACCTGGTGCAGTTCGGCAGCATCCAGCGCGACTGGGGCGCGCTGGCGGCGCAATCGTTCGCGCCTTTTCATGTACCGTCCGGTTCGCTGGTCGGTGTGCCGCGGCCGACGCAGCCGGCGCCATCGGCGCCGCTGGCCAGCTATGCCGGCACCTACCAGAATCCGTATTACGGTCCGCTGCAGGTGGTCGAGAACGGCGGCGCGCTGGAATTGCGGCTCGGGCCGGCGCCGCTGGTGCTGCCGCTGACGCACTGGGATGGCGACGTGTTCACCTTCACGCTGGACGCCGAGAACGCGGCGGCCGGCACCATTTCGAAAGCCAGCTTTGCCGGCGACCGGGTGGTACTGGAGTACTACGATGGCGATGGATTGGGGACGTTCCGCCGCTGAAGCCGGCCGGGCCGCCATCGGTCCGATATACTCCCGATAATGCTGGCCTATGCCGCGCATAATTTCTTGTAAGTTTAGACATACTCCCTGCCGGTTAATGGGTCGCCAGGCCCATGCCGTCTTTCGCCGCCGTTTCCATGTACCAGTTAGCCGCACCCGCCAGCGCCGAGATCGAAGTCAAAAAAAGCCGCTTCATCGGCTGGCTGTATCCGCTGGCCACGCGCGCCGAGGCGCGCGCGCGGCTGGCCGAACTGCGCGCCCAGCATCCGCACGCGGTGCACGTGTGCTGGGCGCTGATCTGCGAGGGCGATTCCGGGCTGGACGACGATGGCGAGCCGTCCGGCACGGCGGCACGGCCGATGTACAACGTGCTGGCGCACAAGGACCTGTTCAACGTGCTGGCGGTGGTGGTGCGTTACTGGGGCGGCACCAAGCTGGGCGCCGGCGGGCTGGCGCGCGCCTACGGGCAGGCGATCTCCGAAGCGGTGCGGGCGGCGCAACTGGTGCCGGTCGAGGCGCTGTGCGAGCGCCGCCTGGTGCTGCCGTTCGCCGACGAATCGACGCTGCGCCGCTATTGCGAGCAGGCCGGCGTCACGGTGCGGGAAGCCAGCTACGGTGAGGCGGTGACGCTTACCGTGGCGATCAAGGCCAGTCAGGCGGAAGCGTTCTGTGCCGGCGCCACCGACCTGCTGCGCGGTGCGCTGCGGATCGACGACGCGCCCGGCTGAGTCAGATCATTTCCAGCGGCTGCGGGCCGCTCGGCGGCGGAAATGCCGCATCCAGCTGCGCCAGCGCGTCGGCGCTCAGGCGCACATCGAGCGCGGCGCGGTTGGCGCGCAAGTGGGCCGGCGTTGCCGCCTTCGGGATCGCGATCACGCCCGGCTGCCGCAGCACCCACGCCAGTGCTATCTGTGCCGGCGTGATGCCGTGGCCGGCGGCGATTGCCGCCAGTAGCGAATGCCCGGCCAGCCGTCCCTGCTCGATCGGCGAATACGCCATCAGCGGCAGGCCGCGCGCCTGCGCCTGCGGCAGGAGGTCGGCTTCGATGCCGCGCCGCGTCAGGTTGTACAGCACCTGGTCGGTTGCTACCGCCGCGCCGCCGGCGCGCGCGATGTCCTGCATGTCGTCGACATCCATGTTGCTCACGCCCCAGTGCCGGATTTTGCCGGCAGATCGCAGCGCCTCGAACGCGGCGATGGTGTCGGCCAGCGGCACGCGGCCGCGCCAGTGCAGCAGGTAAAGGTCGAGGCGGTCGATGCCGAGCCGGCGCAGGCTGCGTTCGCAGGCGGCCACGGTGCCGCGGCGCGTGGCGTTGTCCGGCAAGACCTTGCTGACCAAGAAGACCCGGTCGCGGTAGCCGGTGATCGCCTCGCCCACCAGTTCCTCGGCCGCGCCGTCGCCATACATTTCGGCGGTGTCGATCAGCGTCATGCCCAGCTCCAGCCCCAGCCGCAGGCTGGCGATCTCGGCGGCGCGCGCGGACGCATCGTCGCCCATGTACCAGGTGCCCTGGCCGAGCACCGGTACCGCTTCGCCGTCCGGCAGGCTGGTCGTGCGCATGTCCGCTCCTTTCGCTCGCGTCTATCTCGGGATGCCGGATAGCAAGGCCGTCGGCCCGGCACCCAGAACGCCGACGCCATTCCGATGTCGTATAGACACCCCCGTTCAGATATGACTATCCATGCCGCTACTTCGGAAAATAGCCGAACGTCCCGAGCTATATCGCCTGATCCTCGACCATGCGCTCGATTCCTTCATCGCCATCGACGCGGACAGCGTGATCATCGAATGGAGCAAGCAGGCGGAAGCCACTTTCGGATGGACCCGGGACGAGGCGGTCGGTTCGCAGTTGTCGGCCACCATCCTGCCCGAGCGCTACCACCACCGCTACCGGTCCGAAATCCGCCGCTATCTACGCACCGGGGAAAGCAGCTTCTTCGGCCACCGGGTCGAACTGGCGGCGCGTCGCAAGAACGGCGACGAAATCCCGGTCGAATTCGACGTCACACCGATCACCGGCGAGGATGCGCCGATCTTTTCGATATCGATCCGCGACATATCGAAGAAAAAGGGGCTGGAGCAGGAACTGCGGCGGCAGGCGACGATCACCCGCTCGATCCTCGACAACATGGCGGACGCGGTGGCGGTCGCCGACCTGTCGGGACGCATGATCCTGATCAATCCGGCAGCACAGCGGCTGTGGAATATCCCGTCCAGCGAAGAGCTGCCGGCGGTCGCGTATCATCGCTTTCCGCTTTACCTGTCCGATGGCGAGACCCTGTGCCCGGAGTCGGAGCGCCCGATGGCAAGGGCGCTGCGCGGAGAGGAGGTGACTGACTGGATCGGCTTCGTGCGCCATGAAAATGCGCCGGAAGGAATCTGGATCAGCGTCAACGCACGGCCGCTGGTCGACCCCGACACCAGGCACACCGGCGCGGTCACTGTGTACCACGACATCACCGAACTGCGGCAGCGCGAGCAGGCGCTGGCGCAACAGGCCCGGCTGCTGCGGGAACAGACCAGCCTGCTGGAAGTGACCAACAACGCGATTCTGACGCGCGACTGCGACGACCTCATCACCTACTGGAATCCGGCCGCCGAAAAGCTCTATGGCTACAGCCGCGACGAGGCGCTCGGCCGCAATATCCATGACTTGCTGAAGACAGAATCGACGGTTCCGCTCGACGAAATCCGCCGAGTGGTGGAGGTGAAACACCACTGGGAAGGCCAGCTGACCCACGAAGCGAAGAGCGGCCAGAAGATCGTCGTCTCCAGCCAGTTGACGCTCGACACCAGCGGCCCGGGCCGCTACCTGGAGACCAACGTCGACATCACGCAGCGGTTGCAAATGGAACAGGCACTGAAGAAGACCCAGGAAGACTATCGGCAACTGGTGGAAGCGTCGACCGAGGTGGCGATGATCATCCTCGACCCGGCCGGCATCATCGTCAACTGGAATGCCGGCGCCGAGAAGATCGTCGGCCACACTTACCAGGAGGCGGTCGGACAGTCGATCTTCCAGATCTTCACGCCGGAAGACCGCAGTGTCGGTCAGCCGTGGCGCGAGCTGGAAAAGGCGAAAGCCGCCGGTTCGGAGCTGGACCGCCGCTGGCACGTGCGCAAGGACGGCAGCCGCTTCTGGGCCGATGGCGTGATGATGCCGCTGTGGGAAGAGGACGGTGGCCTGCGCGGGTTCGCCAAGATTTTCCTCGACCAGACCGCGCAGCGGCTGGCCGAGGAGCAAACCCGTTTCCTGGCCAACCACGACGCGCTGACCGGCCTGCCGAACCGCATCCACCTGAGCGAACAGTTGCACAAGGCGATTGCGCTGGCCGACCGCAACCAGGCCGCGCTGGCGGTGTTGCTGCTGGACCTGGACCGTTTCAAATACGTCAACGATACCTTCGGTCACCATGCCGGCGATCTGCTGCTGAAGGAAGTCGCCAACCGGCTGCGCTCGTCGCTGCGGGAAACCGATGTCGTCGCGCGCATGGGCGGCGACGAATTCCTGGTGATCCAGGCCGACGGCGCACAGCCGCAGGCCTCCGAAAGACTGGCCGGCAAGCTGGTCGAGGAACTCGAACGGCCCTACCTGCTGGAGCAGCACGAAGTGCAAAGCGGGACCAGCATCGGCATCAGCTGCTATCCGGCAGATGCGCGCAACATGGTCGAGCTGATGAAAAAGGCCGACCTCGCGCTGTACCGGGCGAAAAGCGAGGGGCGCGGAAAGTACCGGTTCTACTCGGCCGACCTGATGATGGAAAAGGAGTGGGAGAGGGTCCGCGGCGAGCGGCTGCACCGGGCGTTGATGAATGACGAATTCGAGTTGTACTACCAGCCGCAGGTCGATCTGAACAGCTGGAAAATTACCACCATCGAGGCGCTGCTGCGCTGGCAGGCCAGCGAACAGGACATGATCCTGCCCGGCGATTTTCTCGGCGTCGCTGAGGAAACCGGCGCCATCGTCGAGATCGGCAACTGGGCCTTGCGCAAGGCCTGCCGGCAACTGATGCACTGGCGTCAGCGCATGCCCGACCTGCGCATTTCGCTGAATTGTTCGGCGCGCCAGTTCAGCGACCCGGAATTCGTGAAGATGGTCGGCCCGATCCTGGAGGAAACGGGATTGCCCGGCCGCTTCCTGGAACTGGAGATCACCGAATCGATGCTGGCGCAGCCCGACGCCAAGCGCCAGGTGATCGCGCTGCGCGCACTCGGCGTTCGCATCACGATCGACAACTACGGTACCGGCACCCATGCGCTGGCCGACCTGATGCAGCTTGATGTCGACGGCCTGAAAATCGACAAGGCGTTCGTGCGCCACCTGCCGTACCGAATGAAGGATTCGGCGGTGACCTCGTCGATCATCCTCCTGGCGCGCAGGCTCGGCATCAACGTTTCCGCCGGCGGCGTAGAAACTCCGGAGCAGCTGGCCTACCTGAAATCCGAGGAGTGCAACAGCGCGCAGGGTTTCCTCTTCAGCCCGCCGATTTCGGCTGGAAAGTTCGAGGAGTTGATGCTGAACGGCCACTGGTCCCGCATCAACCAGCTGCCGCAGCTGGGAGAGAAGCAGCCGGCCGGGAGGTTGCATTAGGGCCGTGCGCCGCTGTCACTCCGGGGCGCATCGGAGCGACGGGAAACCGTTCAGACCGGAAAACCGGCGAGTTTCAGCGCGTGCCGTCCGCGTCCGGCCGCGGCAGCCATCCCAGCCCCTCCACGGTGCCGCGTGCCGGCCGGTATTCGCAGCCGATCCAGCCGTCGTAGCCGAGTTCGTCCAGCAGCCGGAACAGATACGGGTAGTGGACTTCGCCGCGGTCCGGTTCGTGCCGCTCGGGCACGCCGGCGATCTGCAGGTGGCCGATCTGCGGCAGATACCGGCGCAGCTTCACTGCGAGGTCGCCTTCCATGATCTGCGCGTGGTACAGGTCCATCTGCACCTTCAGGTTCGGCGCGCCGACTTCGGCGCGGATCGCGTGCGCGTCGTGCTGCCAGGACAGGAAGTAGCCGGGCATGTCGCGCTGGTTGATCGGCTCGATCAGCAGCGTGACGCCATGTCTGGCGCATTCGGCGGCGGCAAAGCGCAGGTTGTCGACATAGACTGCGCGGCAGGCGGCGCGCTGGCGGTCGTCGGCACCGGTCGGCAGGATGCCGGCCATCGCGTGCAGGTTCGGCGTGCCGAGCACGGCGGCGTAGGCGAGCGCGCGCGCCACGCC
>JBAUJK010000366.1:0-2534 GCA_049683695.1 Burkholderiaceae bacterium | reverse complement strand
CGACGAAGCGGCGCTCGCGCTCCCGCTCGCGCCGGTGCAGCCGCCACGCCTGCAGCGCCCAGATCGCCAGCGCCAGCAGCGCCGCGATCACGACGCCGGCCGCTTCCAGCCAGGCGGCGAACACCTGCTGCTCGGCCGCCCATTCCGATAAAGTCGCCATCCGAAGCCTCCTGAAGCCGGCGCACACGCCGCCTGCCTGCCATGCTGCACCGCCGGCGGCGCGGGGACAAGGGCGCCGGCTCCGATTGGCCGGCGATCTTGACTTCCGTCAACGGCGCGCAGTGCGGCAGCAGCAGTTTTCCGCATGGCATACTAGAGAAAATTCAGCCTGACCTGACTTGCCGATGCCGGCCGCCTTGTGCCAGCGGCAATTCGCCTCGGCCTCGACAAGCCAGCCAGACCGGATTTGCTCTTGCGCCTTGCCGCGCGCCGATTTCCTCTTTCCATCTTTCCCATGCCCACCCTGACCTCCCTGACGCTATACCCGATCAAGTCCTGCGCCGGCATCGCGCTGTCCGAGGCAACGCTGACCGAAGCCGGCCTGATGAGCGAGCACATCTACAACCGCGAATGGATGGTGGTCGACGCCGCCGGCAACTTCCTGACCCAGCGCGAGCATCCGCGCATGGCGACCATCGTGCCGCGCCTGCGCGGCGAGGTGCTGGAACTGCGTGCGCCCGGCATGCTGCGGCTGGACATTCCGCTCGACCTGCCGGCGCCGGAAGACGCGCGGACGATCGCCGTACGGGTGTGGCAGGACACGGTCGACGCCTACGATTGCGACGAGCTGACCGCGACCTGGTTTTCGAAGGCGCTCGGCACGCCGTGCCGGCTGGTACGCTTCCATCCCGATGCACGGCGCGTCGCCAGCCTCGACTGGACCGGCGGCGTCGAGGCGCCGGTGATGTTCGCCGACGGCTTTCCGCTCTTGGTGATCGCGCAGGCGTCGCTGGACGATTTGAATGAAAGGATGCGCGCCGCCGGCCGCGCGCCGCTGACGATGGACCGTTTCCGGCCGAGCCTGGTGATCGATGGCGTCGCCGCTTTCGACGAAGACTACGCGGCGGCGATCCGCATCGGCGATGCCGCGATCCGGCCGGTCAAGCCCTGCCCGCGCTGTCCGATTCCATCGGTCGACCAGGCCACCGGCGTGGTCGGCCCCGATCCGCTCGACATCCTGCGCGGCTATCGCGTCAATCCGAAGGTGGACGGCGGCATCACCTTCGGCATGAATGCGATCGTCACTGCCGGCGCCGGGCAGCTGCTGAAGGTGGGACAGGAAGTGGAGCTCGAACTGGCGCTGTGAGCGCGCCGAAAGGCGAGACGGCCGGGCGGCAATGTTCCGTGACTGCTCAGGCTTCGCCTTCGGCCAGTTTTTTCATCAGCCAGCGCTCCACCGACGGGAACACGAACTTGGAAACGTCGCCGCCGAGCGTGGCGATCTCGCGCACGATGGTGCCGGAGATGAACTGGTACTGGTCGGACGGCGTCAGGAACAGCGTTTCGACGTCCGGCAGCAGGTAGCGGTTCATGCCGGCCATCTGGAATTCATACTCGAAGTCCGACACCGCGCGCAGGCCGCGCACGATCACGCGCGCATCGTGGCGGCGCACGAAATCCTTCAGCAGGCCGGAAAAGCCTTCCACCTTGACGTTCGGGTAGTGGCCCAGCACTTCGTTGGCGATCGTCAGCCGCTCGTCGAGCGAGAAGAACGGCCGCTTGTTGCGGCTGTCGGCGACGCCGACCACCAGGCTGTCGAACAGGCCGGAGGCGCGGCGCACCAGATCTTCATGGCCGCGCGTGAGCGGATCGAATGTTCCCGGGTATACGGCTGTGACCATCGCAGCTCCCTCTGGGGGTTCCTCGTAAAACGCGCATTATGCCTGATTTCAGGGCCCGCTTTTGCGTTGCAGCAAATGATAAAACACCATGCCGGCGCGATCGGCGCGCACGATCTGCCACTCCGCCAGCCACGGCGCGGCCCCATCGCCGTCGTCGGCGGGCATCGCCAGATCGTACTCCGCTTCGACGTAGACCAGTCCACCAGGCACCAATATCCGCGCGCACAGCGGCAGCGCCTGCTCCAGCCAGCCGCGCTGGTACGGCGGGTCGACGAAGATCAATTCGAAGCGCGGCGCCTGCGGGCCCTGCTCGGCGGCCCAGCCGCGCGCCAGCCGGATGCCGTCGCCGCGCACGATCCGCACTTCGTCGGCGCGCAGCTTGTCGCGCGCCGCCTGCATCTGGCGCAGCGCCGCCGGATTGTCGTCTACCAGCGTCACCATCTGCGCGCCGCGGCTGGCGGCCTCGAAGCCGAGCGCACCGCTGCCGGCGAACAGATCGAGGCAGCGCACCCGCTGCCATTCGCCGTCCAGCAGGTGGTTGAGCCAGTTGAACACGGTTTCGCGCACCCGGTCCGGCGTCGGCCTCAGGCCGGCGGCGTCCGGCACCGCCAGCGGCGTGCGCTTCCAGCGGCCGCCGATGATGCGCACCTGGTGCGGCGCGGTGCGGGCCGGCGCCGCCCGCGGGGTTCTTTT
>JBAUJK010000365.1:0-2985 GCA_049683695.1 Burkholderiaceae bacterium | reverse complement strand
GCCCCTGCAGCCGCCGCTCGGCGTTCCAGGCGGTCTCGCCGTGCCGGATCAGCAGGATGTCGAGGGCGGATTCGCTCATGCCCCCGCCGGCGCCAGTTCCGGGTTCAGCGTGTAGATGCCGGTCAGCTGCGCCTGCGCCAGCACGTGCCCGTCCAGCGCCGCACGGGCCTCAGCGGCGGTGAAATCCCCTTCGACCGGCAGCCGCGCGACGTCGAGCGCATAAATGGTGAACACATAGCGATGCCGGATCGAATCGTTCCACGGCGGACACGGGCCGTCGTAGCCGAAATAGTTGCCGGCCATATCCGGATCGCCGGCGAACCAGCCGGTGTAGTCGTTCTTGCCGTGGCGGGCGTCGGGAATCGGGCTGCCGATGATGTCCGGGCCGGACTTGCCGCGCGCGGTGACGCCGCTGGAAAATTCGCCGACCTCGATCGAGTTCGACAGCGGCTGGATGTCGATCAGCGCCCAGTGGTAGAAGTCGACGCGCGGCAAGTCGGCCGACACCGTCTTGCCTTCCTGGTTGACGTCGTCGCCACGCGACGGCACGTCCGGGTCGTGGCAGATCAGCGCCAGCGACTTGGTGCCGGCCGGCCAGTCGCTCCAGGCTAAGTGCGGGTTCTTGTTGGCCGACAGCGTCACGTGCTGGTCCGGGTCGATCGCGCCGAATGCGAATTCGGCCGGAATGGCATCGCCATCCTTGAAAGAGTCGCTCCACAGTTTCATGCTGTTCTCCTCGATTGCAGATGATCGGGCCGCGTCGGCCGCGGGCAGGCAAGCTGTCATTGTGACCGAAAAGCCGGGGGGCCGTTCACGCCGCCGCCAGTCACCTTCACCCTGCGGCGGCCGGCTTGACCTGCAGCCAGAACGTCACCGGCCCGTCGTTGGTCAGCGCCACCTGCATGTAGGCGCCGAAGCGGCCGCAGGCGACATCGGCATGGCGCGCCCGCGCCTGCCGCACGAAATGCTCGAACAGCCGCAAGCCGTCGGCGGGAGCGGCGGCCGGTGTGAACGACGGCCGCGTGCCGGAACGGGTGTCGGCCGCCAGCGTGAACTGCGGCACCAGCAGCAGGCCGCCCCTGACGTCGGCAACGCTCCTGTTCATCTTGCCGGCCTCGTCGGCAAACACGCGGTAGGCCAGCAGCTTGGCCAGCAGCAGGTCGGCTTCGCGCTCGCGGTCGCCGCGTTCGGCGCACACCAGGCACAGCAGGCCGGCGCCGACCGCGCCGATCACTTCGCCGTCGACCGCGACGCTGGCGCCGGTGACGCGCTGCAGCAGCGCGATCATCGAACGGCCCGCTGCGCCGGCATCAATATACTCCCAGCCATGCCATCCCATCTCGGGCAAAAACAGGGCGAATTAACGCCATACTCCCCATCGAATCGTTCCCGCCTGGCGCTTAGGCCGTCAGCGTCACGCGCGCGAACTTGCGCTTGCCGACCTGCAGCACGAATGTGCCGGCCGCCACCTTCAAGCCCTTGTCGCTGACCGCCGCGCCGTCGATGCGCACCCCGCCCTGCTCTATCATGCGCAAGCCTTCCGAGGTCGACGCGCACAGATTGGCCTGCTTCAACAGCTGGCCGATGCCGAGCGGCGCGCCGGCCAGCGTCACTTCCGGGATTTCGTCGGGGATGCCGCCGCGCGCGCGGCGGTTGAAATCCTCCAGCGCCGCCTCGGCCGCCGCCTGCGTATGGAAGCGGGCGACGATTTCCTGCGCCAGCGCGACCTTGACGTCGCGCGGATTCCGGCCGGCCTCCACTTCTTGCCGGAAGCGCTGGATTTCCGCCAGCGAGCGGAACGACAGCAGCTCGTAATAGCGCCACATCATGCTGTCGGAAATGCTCATCACCTTGGCGAACATGGTGTTGGCCGGCTCGGTGATGCCGATGTAGTTGCCCTTGGACTTCGACATCTTCTCGACGCCGTCCAGCCCTTCCAAGAGCGGCATGGTCAGGATGCACTGCGGCTCCTGGCCCCAATCCTTCTGCAGTTCGCGCCCGACCAGCAGGTTGAACTTCTGGTCGGTGCCGCCCAGTTCCAGGTCGGCGCGCAAGGCGACCGAATCGTAGCCCTGCATCAGCGGATACAGCAGTTCATGCACCGAGATCGGGTTGCCGGCCTTGAAGCGCTTGGTGAAATCCTCGCGCTCCAGGATGCGCGCCACCGTGTACTTGGCGGCCAGCTCGATCATGCCGCGCGCGCCCAGCTTGTCCGACCATTCGGAGTTGTGGCGGATCTCGGTCTTTTCCGCGTCCAGCACCAGGCTGGCTTGGGCGAAATAGGTCTTGGCGTTTTCCTCGATCTGCTCGCGCGTCAGGGGCGGCCTGGTGGCGTTGCGGCCGGACGGGTCGCCGATCATCGAGGTGAAGTCGCCGATCAGGAAGATCACCGTGTGCCCGAGCTCCTGCAGCTGGCGCAGCTTGTTCAGCACCACCGTGTGGCCGAGGTGCAGGTCGGGTGCGGTCGGATCGAGCCCGAGCTTGATGCGCAGCGGCTGGCCGCTGGCTTCGGAACGCGCCAGCTTCTGCGCGAATTCGCTTTCGATCAGCAATTCGTCGACCCCGCGCTTGACGACTTCCAGCGCCTCGCGCACGCCGGTCGACAGCGGCATGGCGGCGGTGGAATCGGAAGAAAGTTGCGGATCGGAATTCATAGGTGTATACCAAATGTCAATTTTGGGGGGAAACGGGAACTTGTATTGCTATAATCCGCGCTATTTCCCCACCGCGCCGCGCTTCAATCGGGTCAACGACAAGAAAAAGCCTCTGGAACGAAACGGCAGATTTTAACTGATTGCATGTTCTCCATAGATAAATTGCTGGGCGACGACCCGCGCGGCCGGCTCCTGTTCGGCGCTTCGCGCAAGGCCCGCATCGTCTCGCTCAGCGCGCTGGCGCTGGCCGCCTGCGCCTTCGGCGCCGCCGGCGTGGCGCCGATGGCGCCCGATCCGTCCGACCTGCCGGTCACCTCGATCACCGAAGAAC
>JBAUJK010000364.1:0-4897 GCA_049683695.1 Burkholderiaceae bacterium | reverse complement strand
CATCCAGACCGCGGCGGTGATGAGCGTCGGCACCGCGACCATCGCCGCCTTCATCGGCGCCGGCGGCTACGGCGAACGGATCGCGACCGGGCTGGCGCTGAACGACAACGGCATGCTACTGACTGGCGCGATCCCAGCGGCGGCACTGGCAACGCAAGGACTGGTCGAATGGGTGCTGCTGCGGAGTCGACGGCGAGCTGAGGCGAACCGGTAGAGGCAATCTCATCTAATGTCCGGGGCAGCGCAGCGTCGACTCGTAAGGCCCCAGAATATGCGCAACTTGCGCCACAAGTTGTCGACTGGAGCGTGCTAGTTAGGGCACCTAACCTGCAAGGGAATTCGAGGAGTTTCGGAAGCGAAGGGCTGATCAGTCGGTCGACCCTTCTCTTATCCGACCGAGGGACGGTGTCGTTGGTGGAGCGATGTCCGCTTATTGGCACTTACCAATCAAAACGCGAGATTATTTGTATGCCAGCAGGTGACCAGGAGCGGCTGGTCAAGTTTGCACGCTAACACAGCCAGCAGTAGAGCTTTCATGTATGCTTTTGTACTTTAACAAGCAAAAATAGATCAAGCGAGTTTGACCCATTGATTTGCTGCTGCAGCCAACCATGGGGCACACATATTCTTTCGTGACACGGGTACAAAGAAAAGAGCTCATGACTAATGAAATCGCCTTGATCCCTGACGATCAACAAGAAGATGAAGATGACATTGTTAAACCAATTACCTTTAAGGATGCAGTCGTACTCAACGCCGACTGGACAATCGAGACGATTAATCTTCAGATCAGAAAGAGAAACATCGATTTGCAGCCGGGCTTTCAGCGACGCGTTGCTTGGGATGACACTCGGAAAAGTCGGCTACTCGAATCCATAATCGTTGGCATGCCAGTACCCAACATTGTTCTAGCCGAAAACAAAGATCATCGTGGTAGATTTATTGTCATTGATGGGAAGCAAAGGCTGGTAGCTATAAGCGAATTCTTGGAGGGAGGTTACAGGCTAAAAGGTCTTGACATTCGCAGTGACCTCAATGACAAATTTTTTTCCGATCTCCCAATTGAAGATCGTGAGTACCTCGAAAACGCAACTCTTCGCTCTACGTTAATCCGCAATTGGAACGACGAGAATTTCTTGTACGCGATCTTCTTTCGACTAAATAGTGGAAGCCTTCCTCTGTCGCCACAAGAACTCAGAAAGGCCCTTATTGGTGGCAATTTGCTGGATGCGATAGAAAAGTATTTGCTTGACAGCACGTCGTTCAAAGCCATATTTGGCAATGTGCTTGACAAGAGAATGCGGGATTCGGAGTTGGTACTTCGATTTTTGGCGTTTGACATGTACCTGCAAGACTATCAAGGCGACTTCAAACAACATCTTGATGCTACCGCCAAATACTTTGAGTCCGATTGGAGGTCTCGCGAAACGCAGGCTACAGAATTATTTCAGAGATTGGATTCGGCCCTTGATATGACATATAAAATCTTTGGCCATGATGCATTCAAGAAGTGGTTGGGGGATCGCTACGAGCGAGTTATCAATCGTGCATTGTTCGATTGCGTTGCTCGTTTCTTTGCTGACCCCACGGTGATTCAAGCTTCAGCTGGCAAGGAGGCATCAATCGTTGAGGCGTTCAAGAAGTTGTGCCTCGACCGAGACTTTCGCGAGGCCGTTGAGAAGACCACAAAGTCTGTGCACGCCACGTTCTTTCGCGTTGACCGTTGGGGGCAGGACTTAGCCGCCTGTATTGGTAAAACCTACGACCAGAAGACGCGTCGAATTAGCTAGCTATGCCGATGCCTTGTCCACACTTTCGTCTTCTCCAACAGAGAATCAACGAGCTATCGCGGAAATTCATCGATGATCAGGTGCAAGACGAGAGGACGAATCCGGCAACGTTTCAACCCGACCTAGATCGGCTTGCTGCCTACCGCTTGCTGGTGCATGCCGAAATTGAAGATTTCTTGGAATCTAAGGCGAAAGACAATATTGCCGCCATTAGCGCACGAAGGATTGCCAGCCCAACTTGGATACGTCAGTCTCCGGAGCTTCTCGCGCTTGCAATAGGCTTAAAACGTGTGCTCCCTCAAGATGATGTTCTCGATCTCACGAGGTACTCGAACTATGTTGGTGAGTTACTTGCCACGGCAAAACGCGCAATTTCCGATAACAATGGAATCAAATCGCAGTCGTTCGTCTTGCTTTCTCTTTGTGCCGGAAAAACTCTCGACGAAATAGATGGAATTCTCTCAGCGAGCTTAAACAGCTACGGTAGGGATCGGGGTGACGTTGCTCACAAGAGTGTTACGCGCTCGACGTCGCTTCAAGCACCGTCTGCGGAGGTAAACACAGCTCGAACGCTTGTCAGTCAGATTGCGAGCTACTTCGACGTCTGCACGTAGTTCGGTTTAACCCTTCCGGTAATGCCGGCCAAGCTAGTGAGCATCTCTCATATCAAATGTTGAGCGTCTGCTTCCTCAGAAGCGAATGGCTCGCTTAGGGCGCTCTGCAGCACCTCTACCTCCTCTCCGAGCAGCCGCATACAAGTGCATTCCAGACGTAGATTGCCCTCGACTGGAAGGACCATGGAAGGGCGAGAGACTTAAGTCAACGCCGGGCCGGTTGCACAAACTTTGGTTCCCCGTCAGGTCAGTTGCAACAAACGCAGCGGACTACGCACCTCACGCGGCCAACGCACGCATCTCCCCATACAAGTTCGCCTTGCCCTCAAAGCCGATGCCGACCAGTTCCGGCATCGTGATATAGCCGTTCTCGACCGCCACGCCATCCGGAAAGCCGCCGAACGGCTGAAACAGATCCGGATACGATTCGTTGCCACCGAGCCCCAGTCCGGCCGCGATGTTCAACGACATCTGATGCCCGCCATGCGGGATGCAGCGGCTCGGCGACCAACCGTGCTGGCGCAGCATGTCCAGCGTGCGCAGGTATTCGACCAGGCCATACGACAACGCGCAGTCGAACTGCAGCCAGTCGCGATCGGGGCGCATGCCGCCGTAGCGGATCAGGTTGCGCGCCTCTTCCATCGAGAACAGGTTTTCGCCGGTCGCCATCGGCTTGTCGTAGTAGCGGCCCATCACCGCCTGCAGCTCGAAGTCGTGCGGGTCGCCGATTTCCTCGTACCAGAACAGGTCGTATTGCGACAGCGCCTTGGCGTAGGCAATCGCGGTGTCGAGGTCGAAACGGCCGTTGGCGTCGACCGCCAGCTTCTGCCCGTCCTGCAGCACGCTCATGATGGCGTCGATGCGGCGCAGGTCTTCGTCGAGCGAGGCGCCGCCGATCTTTTTCTTGACCACGGTATAGCCGCGGTCGATGTAGCCGCGCATCTCGTCCTTCAGCATGTCCAGGTTCTGGCCCGGGTAGTAGTAGCCGCCGGCGGCGTACACGAACACCTTGCGGTTCGGGCGACCGTCGCCGTAGCGCTCGGCCAGCAGCTGGTACAGCGGCTTGCCTTCGATCTTGGCCACCGCGTCCCATACCGCCATGTCGATGGTGCCGATGGCGACCGCGCGCTCGCCGTGGCCGCCCGGCTTTTCGTTGGTGAACATGCAGCGCCAGATCTTGTGCGGGTCGAGGTTGTCGCCGGCGTCGTTGATGAGCGTGGCCGCGTCGGCGGCCAGGATGCGCGGGATGAAGCGCTCGCGCATCAGCGCGCCCTGGCCGTAGCGGCCATTGGAGTTGAAGCCGTAGCCGATCACCGGCTTGCCGTCGCGCACGACGTCGGTGATGACCGCCACCAGGCTCAGCGTCATCTTGGAAAAATCGATGTAGGCGTTGCGGATCGGCGAGCTGATCGGGATGGTTTTTTCGCGGATGTCTACGATTTTCATGGGAGTCCTTGTTGCCATTCGGGCGTGGGCAGTATCGACAGGCGCCCAGAGTACTCCAGCCACCGCGCCCTATAATTCACCGCAATTGAAACCACCATTCACTTGCAGTGAAAACCGAAGCCGCTCCCGAACTGTCGTTCTTCGTGCTGCTGGCGCGCAACGCCAGCCTGTCGGCGACCGCGCGCGCGCTCGACCTGACGCCGCCGGCAGTCACCAAGCGGCTGGCGCAGATGGAAGCGCGGCTCGGCGTGCGGCTGGTCAACCGCAGCACCCGCACGCTGAGCCTGACCGCCGAGGGCGAGCAATACCTGGCGCGCGCGGCGGCGATCCTGGCCGACATCCGCGACATGGAAGAGCAGGTGTCCGGCAGCGGCGGCACGCCGCGCGGGCTGTTGCGGGTGAATGCGACGCTGGATTTCGGCCGCACCACCATCGGGCCGCTGGTGTCGGCCTTCGCGCGCCTGCATCCGGAGGTCGAGGTGCAATTGCAGCTGACCGACCGGCCGATGCGGCTGGTCGATGAAGCCTTCGACCTCGGCATCCGCTTCGGCACCTTGCCCGATACGCGGCTGACCGCGCGCAGGCTGATGCCGAACCGGCGCCTGCTGTGCGCGGCGCCGGCATACCTTGAACGCTGCGGCACGCCGCAGACGCTGGCCGAACTCGCTGCGCACAACTGCATCCTGCACCGGCAGAATGACGACGCGCACGGCGTCTGGCGCCTGACGCGCGGCCGCAAGAGCGAGACGGTGAAGGTGGGCGGCGCGCTGTCCTGCAATGACGGCGACGTCGCGCTGAACTGGGCGCTGGACGGCCACGGCATCCTGCTGCGCTCCGAATGGGATGCGCGCAAATACCTGGCCAGCGGCCGACTGCGGCAGGTGCTGCCGGACTACCGGTCGGCGCCGGCCGACCTGTATGCGTACTATCCGACCCGGCGCCACATGCCGGCCAAGCTGCGCGCGTTCATCGATTTCCTGGCGCAGGAATTGAAGGCTCCGCTCTAAAGGCAGCAGCCCGGATAGGCCGCCCGCGCCAGTCTGGGTA
>JBAUJK010000363.1:0-2698 GCA_049683695.1 Burkholderiaceae bacterium | reverse complement strand
ACCTGATGCTGCACGCTGGCTTCTTCGTCTGCGGCTTCCACGTCGCCTTCCTCGCCACCCATCTGCCGGGCGTGGTCGCCGCCTGCGGGCTGCCGGTGCAGTTCGGCGCCTGGGCGCTCGGCATCCTGGGCCTGTTCAACATAGTCGGCAGCGTCGCGATGGGCTGGGCGGTCGGGCGCTGGCGCATGAAGTCGCTGCTGGCGCTGGTGTACGCCAGCCGCGCCGCCGCCGTGCTGATCTTCCTGCTGGCGCCGAAGAGCGGGCTGGTGGTACTGCTGTTCGCCGGCTTCATGGGCCTGACCTTTTTGTCCACGGTGCCGCCGACCGCCGGGCTGGTGGCGAAGTTCTTCGGCACTGGCAACATGGCGCTGCTGTTCGGGCTGGTGCTGCTGACGCACCAGGTCGGCGGCTTTCTCGGCGTCTGGCTCGGCGGCAAGGTGTTCGAGGCCAGCGGCAGCTACGACTGGCTGTGGTACATCGACATCGTGCTGGCGATCGGCGCCGCGCTGATCCATTTGCCGATCCGCGAGGCGCCGCTGGCAACTGCGCGCAGTGTCGCCTGAGAAACGGTGGAGTATGTGGAATTTAACAAGGATACGCTTGCGGGTGTGAGCACTATATAAGGGAGTATCCTTCGCCGCCGACATTCCCGGGCACGCCCGGGCAGGGGCCGCCATTGATTGGCTGCAAGGGCGGCAGCGCCGCTCCGAACTCGCGCAACGAGCTGTTGTCACATATGCATGTTGCGCGGCAAAAAGATCGCGGCCGCCACGGCCGCCGCCATCCTCGTCATCCTGGTCGCGATACCGGTGGTGCTGAGCGTGGTCGGCCTGAACTTCGCGCGGCCGTGGATCGCCGACAAGGTATCCGCCGCCACCGGCCGCAGCTTCGCGATCCACGGCGACCTGACGCTCGGCTGGCAGCAGCCGGCGATGCTGGAGAGCGGTTGGCGCAGGCTGCTGCCGTGGCCGCATTTGCGCGCGCACGACCTGGAGCTGGGCAACCCGCAGTGGGCCACCACCGGTCCGACCATGGCGCGCGTGCCGCAGGTCGATTTCATCGTCAACCCGTTCAAGCTGTTCGGCCACACGATCAGCGTATCGTCACTGGTGCTGACCGAGCCGCTCCTGAATCTGGAGCTGGGCAAGGACGGCCAGGACAACTGGAGCTTCAAGAAGAGCGAAACGCCGTCGCGCTGGCAGTTCGTGCTGCAGGACCTGGCACTGAACAAGGGCACGGTGCGGCTGGTCGATCCGGTCAAGAAGGCCGACGTCACCACCCGCATCGATACCGAGGGCGACGGCGGCATCGTCTGGAAGATCAGTGGCAAGCTGGATGAAGACCAGGTTGCCGGCGAGGGCCGCGCCGGCGCGCTGCTGTCGCTGCAGCAATCGGGCACCAAATACCCGGTGCAGGCGAAGCTGAAGGTCGGCACGAGCGAGGTCAGCGCCGACGGCACGCTGACCAATCCGCGCCACCTGAGCGAACTCGACATCCGGCTGAAGATCCTCGGCGCCAGCATGGCGCAGCTGTTTCCGTTCACCGGCCTGGTGCTGCCGGAGACGCCGCGCTTTTCCACCGAGGGCCGGCTGTTCGGCTCGCTGGCGCAGGACAACTTCCATCTTACCTATGAAAAATTCAGCGGCAAGGTCGGCACCAGCGACATTGGCGGCACGCTCGAATACCTGCGCAACAAACCGCGCCCGCTGCTGCGCGGCACGGTGGTGTCGAACCTGCTGCGGCTGAAGGACCTCGGTGCGCTGGTCGGCTCCGACAGCGCCGAGGAAAGGAAAAAGCGCGGCGACGAAACCAGGCAGCCGGCCGGCAAGGTGCTGCCGGTGGCGCGCCTGCGCACCGAGCGCTGGGACAAGATCGACGCCGACGTCGAATTCACCGGCAAGAAGATCATCCGCAGCGAAGACCTGCCGATCGACAATCTGCATACCAAGATCCGGCTCGACAACGGCACGCTGGCGCTGGCGCCGCTCGACTTCGGCGTCGCCGGCGGCCGCTTCACGACCGAACTGCGGATCGAGGGTGGCCACGAGCCGGCACGTGCACGCCTGAAGATCGCGGCGCGCGGGCTGAAGCTGGCACGGCTGTTCCCGCAGGTGCAGTCGATGCGCGCCAGCCTCGGCGAAGTGCACGGCAATGCCGAGCTGAGCGGCACCGGCAATTCGCTGGCGGCGCTGGCGGCATCGTCCAACGGCGAGGTCAAGGCGCTGATCAGCCAGGGCACGGTCAGCAAGTTCATCCTCGAAGCGATGGGGCTGAACATCGGCAGCATCATCGTCTCCAAGCTGTTCGGCGACCGCCAGGTGCAGCTCAACTGCATGGCGAGCGACTTTTCGGTCACCGACGGACTGATGCAGACGCGGCTGTTCGTGGTCGATACCGACGACGCCGTGATCCGCGTCGACGGCAAGATCAATCTCGCTCAGGAACTGCTGGATCTGACCGTCCACCCGGAAAGCAAGGGCTTGCGCATCATTTCGCTGCGCTCGCCGCTGTACGTGAAGGGTACTTTCAAGAATCCCGACGTCGGCGTCGACAAGGGCGTGGTGGCGATGAAGGCGGGTGCCGCAGTGGCGCTGGGCGCGCTGGCAACGCCGCTGGCGGCGCTGGTGGCGCTGATCAATCCGGGGCCGGACGAACCGAGCCCGTGCGCCCAGCTGCTGGCGCAGGCGCAGCAGAAACC
>JBAUJK010000362.1:0-10577 GCA_049683695.1 Burkholderiaceae bacterium | reverse complement strand
CCGCAGCACCGGCAGCGGCGGGCCGGCGGCCGTAAATTCCGGCGCATGAACCAATCCTTCCTGCTGTTCGGTTTCAGCGCGACGTTGCTGGAAATCGTCTCGTTCGTGCTGGCGGTATTGACCGTCTGGCTCAACATCCGCCAGCGGCACTGGGCCTGGCTGTTCGCGATCCTGTCGTCCGCCACTTATGGCGTGGTATTCGCGCAGGCGCGCCTGTATGGCGATGCCGGCCTGCAACTGGTGTTCATCGCGGTGTCGCTGTGGGGCTGGTACCAGTGGCTGTACGGCGGCAGCGGCCATGTCGGGCTGCAAGTGTCGACGCTGGATGCGCGCGGGCGCTGGCTGGCGCTGCTGGCCTGGCTGGCCGCGTTCGCGCTGCTGTCGGCGTTCCTGCGCCGCTACACCGATACCGACGTGCCGCACATCGACGGCTTCCTGACCGCCGGTAGCCTGCTCGGCCAGTTCCTGCTGTCGAAGAAGAAGCTGGAAAACTGGCATGTCTGGATCGCCGTCGACGTGCTGTACATCGGCCTCTACATTCACAAGGACCTGGTGCTGACGGCCGTGCTGTACGCGCTGTTCGTCGCCATGGCCGTCATCGGATTGCGGACATGGCGCAAGGAAGCCTGCCAGGCCGGCCTGCAGCCGGCGTAGCGCCGGCGGCGCGCGTCGCCATCCTGGGCGGCGAGTCGTCCGGCAAGACCACGCTGGCGGCGGCCCTGGCGGCGCATTACCGCACCGTCTGGGTGCCCGAATATCTGCGCGAATTCACCGAGACCGGCGGCCGCGCGCCATTCGCGCACGAGCAGATCGAAGTCGCCCGTCTCCAGGTCGAACGCGAGCGGCAGGCGCTGCCGCAGGCGCGCGATTTCCTGTTTTGCGACACCTCGCCGCTGATGATCGCGGTCTACAGCGACTTTTGCTTCGGTGGCGCCGACGCCGAACTGGAACGGCTGGTGCGCGAGCACGCGTACGACTTCACGATCGTCACTGCGCCCGACATCCCGTGGGTGCCGGACGGCCTGCAGCGTGAATCGGATGCGGTACGGCAGGCGATCCACCGGCTGATACTGGAGCGGCTGCAGGCAGCCGGCACGCCGTTCCTGCTGGCCGGCGGCAGTCTCGATCGACGCATGCGCCAAGTCTCCCACTACCTGCGGCGCCGTGATGCCATGAAGAATGAGGCACGCTAGCCTGCCGCCTTGCCGCTGTCCCAGCCGCCACCGAGCGACTTGTACAGGCTGACCGCCGACGTATAGCGGGCCAGGTCGGCCTGCACCCGGCTGTCCTGCGCCTGCAACTGGGTGCGCTGGCTGTCGAGCAGGGTCAGCAGGTCTTCGGCGCCGGCCTTGTACTTGACGCTGGCGATCCGGTAGGCTTCCCGCGCTTCGCCGACCGCCCGCGCCAGCAGCTCCTGGCGTGCCGCACTGGCGTCGACCGCGCCCAGGCTGTCCTGCACCTCCTTCAGCCCGGTCAGCACGTTTTGCAGATACGACTGCACCAGTTCGGCCTGGCGCGCCTCCGACTGCGCGACCTGGCCGCGCAGCGCGCCGCCGTCGAAGATCGTCTGCGCCAGCGAGGCCGCCAGCGACGACACCACGCTGGTGCCGCCGCTCAGCAGTCCGCTGGCGGCGCTGCCGGCCGACAGCGTGATGCTCGGATACAGCACGGCGCGGGCGGCGCCGATGTCGGCGTTGGCGGCGACCAGCTGCGCCTCGGCACGGGCGATGTCGGGGCGCCGCTCCAGCAGTGCCGCCGGCTGATACGCGGCGACCAGCGGCAGCCGCAGCGCCGCTAGCGAGTCGCCGTGCACCGAGAAACCCTGCGGCGCTCGACCGAGCAGTACCGCGAGCGCGGTTTGCGCGGTGCGTAAATCCTGTTCCAGCGCCGGAATCTGAGCCTGGATGTTCAGCACCGAGGTGCGCTGCTGCGACACTTCCAGGCCGCTATTGGCGCCGTTGCGAAAGCGCGTTTCCACCAGCGCCAGCACGCTCTGCGCCGCCTCCAGGTTCTGGCGCGCGATCGCCAGCCGCTCTTTCAGCGCCAGGATCTGGAAATAGTTCGACGCCACGTCCGCCTGCAGCACCAGCGCCACCGCGTCGCGGTCGTAGACGCTGGCCTCCAGCCGCGCCGTCGCTGCCGCCGAGCGTGCCGCGTTGCCGCCCCAGAGGTCGAGTTCATAGGACACGCTGGCGTTCAACTGGCTGCTGCTGCGGTCGCCGGAAACGGCGGCGCCGCTGTGCCGGTTGGAGCTGGACGCGCCGGCCGAGACCCCGGCCGACGGCAGCTGGCCGGCGCGGGCGATGTCGGTCGCCGCCCGCGACTGCCGGATGCGGGCCAGCGCCGCACCGAGGTCATGGTTGGCGGCCAGCGCCTGCGCCATCAGCGCATCCAGCTCCTTGCTGCCGAAGCGGCGCCACCATTCGGCGTCGATGCGGACGTCGGCGGCCGGGGCGGTGGCAGGGGAGGTTGGAGTCGCGCCGTCCCATCGCGCCGGCAGCGCGAGATCCGGCCGCTGGTAGGGGTTGCCGACCGCGCAACCGGCCAGCACGGAAACGATGGCCGCGGCCAGGATGCCGGATTTGATGGATGCTCTCATGTCGATGCCTTTCTATTCCGAACTCAGCGCGATCACCGGATCGAGGTTGGCGGCCTTGCGCGCCGGCAGGTAGCCGAACAGGAGTCCGGTGGCGAAGGCCGAGAAGAACGCCAGCAGCGCCGGCGCCGCGGTGAACACCACCTTCATGCCGAATGCCTGCGCCACCAGCCCGGCGACGAAGCCGCCGGCGACGCCGATCAGGCCGCCGATACCGCATACCACCAGCGCCTCGGTGTTGAACTGCAGCAGGATGTTGGCGGCGCGCGCGCCGGTTGCCATCCGCACGCCGATTTCGCGGGTGCGCTCGGTCACCGTCACCAGCATGATGTTCATCACGCCGATGCCGCCTACCAGCAGCGAGATCGCGGCGATCGACGCCAGCAATACGGTCAGCGTGTTCTGCGTCTCGGTCGCGGTTTCCAGCAGCGACGACGTGCTGCGCACCTGGAAATCCTGCGTGCCGTGGCGCTGCGTCAGCAGCGCTTCGACTCGGCCCTGGACGGTGTCGATCTGTTGCGTGTCGCCGACCTTCAGGTTGATCGAGTTCAGATACTGCTTGCCGAAGAGGCGCATGTAGCCGGTCGACAGCGGCACCAGCGCGATGTTGTCCATGTCGGAGCCGAACGCATTGGCGCCCTTCGGGGCCAGCACGCCGACCACTTCGAACGGCACGTTCCTCACCAGCACGTAGCGGCCGATCGGGTTGGCACCGTCCGGAAACAGGCTGTGCGCGACCGTCTGGCCGAGCACGATCACCGGCGCGTAGCCCTTGACGTCGGCATCCGAGATGAAGCTGCCGCGCGCCATCTGCCAGTTCTGGATCGCCGCATAGCCGGGCCAGATGCCGGTGACGTTGGTCTGGTAATCCTGGCTGCCGTAGCGCACGGTGGCGCGCATGCTGCGCTCGGGAGAGACCACGGCGACGCTCGGGATGTCCCTCAGCGCGTCGGCGTCGGCAGTGACCAGCGTCGCAATGTCCCCGCTCGGGCGGGTGCCAGGAGCGCCGGGGAACACCAGCAGCAGGTTGCTGCCCATCGCCTCGATGCGGTCGATCACCTGCTGTTTGCTGCCGTTGCCGATCGCCAGCATCGCCACTACCGCTGCGACGCCGATCACCACACCGAGCAACGTCAGTGCGCTGCGAAAGATGTTGCTGCGCAGCGAGCGCAGCGCCATCTTGACCGCTTCCGCCAGGTCCGCCAACCAAGCGCCGCCGCGTGCCGGCTGCGGCGGGCGCGGTGCGCGCGCGACGCCGTCCTGATCGCCGGAGTCGCTGACGATGCGACCGTCGGCGATCTGGATCACGCGCCTGGCGTGCTGCATCACCTTGGCATCGTGCGTGATCAGCACGATCGTGTGGCCGTCCGCGTGCAGCTGCTTCAGCAGCGCCAGCACTTCCTCGCCGCTGCGGCTGTCGAGCGCGCCGGTCGGCTCGTCGGCGAGGATCACCTCGGCGCCGTTCATCAGTGCGCGCGCGCTCGAGACGCGTTGCTGCTGGCCGCCCGACAGCTGGTTGGGCCGGTGGCCGGCGCGCTCGGCCAGGCCGAGCTTGGCCAGCAGCGCGTGCGCACGTTCGCTGCGCTCACGCCGCGAACTGCCGGCATAGATCGCAGGCAATTCGACGTTTTCTGCCGCCGTCACCGAAGCCAGCAGGTTGTAGCGCTGGAACACGAAGCCGAAGGTGTCGCGCCGCAGCGCCGCCAGCTGGTCGCGGTCCAGCGTGGCGACATCGATGCCACCGACGCGGTAGCTACCTTCGCTGGGGCGGTCGAGGCAGCCGATGATGTTCATCAGCGTCGACTTGCCGGAACCCGACTGGCCCATGATGGCGACGAATTCGCCGGCGCGGATCTGCAGCGACACTCCATCCAGCGCATGCACGGTGGCGTCGCCGCTGACATAGGTCTTGCAGACGCCGGTCAGTTCCAGCAGCGGCGTATCCGAAGTGACGGACGTGCTCATAAGCGCGCTCCCATGCCGCGGCCGCCGCGTGGTGCCGGGGCAGCCACCGCCTTCGACGGTTCCGGCTGCGGCAGCAGCAGCTTGTCGCCGACCGCGAGGCCCGACACCACCTGCGCCGCGGTACGGCTGGTCACGCCGAGCTGTACGCTGCGCCGTTCGACGCCGTCGCCGGCTGCGACGCGTGCGCTCCAGCCGTCGCCGCCGCGGTCCTGGCGCAGCGCCGACAGCGGCACCACCGGCACGCCGCGCGCCTGTTCCAGCACGAAGAACACCTGCACCGTCATCTGCGACATCAGCTTCTGCTCGCGGTTGTCGACGTCCACCAGCACGTTGTAGAGCACCACGTCGTTGACCGTTTCCGGCGTCGGCATCACTTGGCGCACCGTACCCTGCCAGCGCTTGCCGGCGTCGCCCAGCGTCGAGAAATAGGCCGGCATGCCGGGCTGGATCTTGGACACGTCCGCTTCCGCTACCTGCGCCCAGACCGTCATCGTGTCGAGATCGGCGATCTGCACGATCACCGGCGCCGCCTGGTTGGCGTTGACGGTCTGCCCCTGCAGCGAAATCTGCGACACCACGGTGCCGGCCATCGGCGCATAGATCTTGGTGTAGCCGAGGCTGGCCAGGTCGCCGTCCAGCGCCGCCTGTGCTGCCTTGATCTGCGCCTGGGTCGCTGCCACCTTGGCGCCGGCCACCTGGAATGCGGATTGGCTGGTTTCCAGGCTGTCCTGGCTGACCGCCTTTTCGTCGAACAACTGACGGCTGCGCGCGGCCTGGCGCCTGGCCAGATCCAGTTCGGCCTTTTGCTGCGTCAGTTGCGCCTGCAGGCTGTCGAGGTTGGCACGGCCGGTGCGGATCTTGGTTTCATAGACGGTGGCGTCGATCTCGGCGATCAGGTCGCCTTTCTTGACGCGGTCGCCGATCTGCACCTGTACTTTCTTCAACTGGCCCGACACCTGGGTGCCGACGTCGACATAATCCTTCGGCTTCAGCTTGCCGAGCGAGGTCACGGTGTTTTCGATGTCGCCCAGCGCCACCGTCACGGTGGCGGCCGGCGCCTGCTTTTTCTGTCCCAGGTACTTGCCGGCGGCGGCGCCGCAGCCGACCAGCAGCGCCAGCGCCAGCAGCGCCAGACCGAGCCGGCGCTTCGGGCGGGAGGGCGGGAGGGAGGAAGTCGGTAACTTGGGCATCTGGATTTCCTTTCGAGCCCGGCTTTGCGTGCTGCGAAGCCGGGAGCGTGCTGCGATGAAAGGATGATGCGCGACAAATAAGGAGAAAATTTGAAGATCGGAAAGGGTGCGGTTTTGGCAGAAATGCACGCCCTATAATGGGCCGTCGCGAATAACGGAACGACAACGCACGATGAAACCTGGCATCACCTCGAAACTGTTTTTTGCCATCCTGCTCACCTGCGCGGTGGTCGCGGCGGCGATGGCGACTGCGATGCGCTACAGCTTCAGCCAGGGCTTTCTCGGCTACCTGAACCAGCAGGAGGCGCAGCGCATCGAACTGCTGCGGCCGGCGCTGGCCGACGCCTACGAACGCAACGGCGGCTGGGATTTTCTGCGCCACAATCCGCGCCAGTGGTTTTCGCTGATCCGCCCGCGCGACATGCCGGCGCCGGACGATGACGACGGCCCCGAGCGCCACGGGCCGTTCGCGTCTCCGAACACCGACCTGACCGGCCTGAATCTGCGCATCTCGCTGCTGGACCAGCACCGCCAGCTGGTGGTCGGCAATCCGGCCGCCGCCGCCGGCGCCGCGCTGCGGCCGGTCGAGGTCGGCGGGCAGGCGGTCGGCTGGATCGCGCTGCTGCCGTTCCAGCAGGTCAGCACCGGCGCCGCGCTCAGCTTCCAGGAGCAGCAGATGAAGGCCAGCTGGATCATCGGCGGCAGCGCCACGCTGCTGGCGGCGCTGGTGGCGCTGCTGCTGGCGCGCATGTTATTGGCGCCGGTCAAGCGCATCGCCGCCGCCACCCACCGGCTGGCGGTCGGCGATTACGGCACGCGCGTGGCAGTCTCGTCCGGCGACGAGCTCGGCAGGCTGGCGCAGGATTTCAACCAGCTGGCGCTGACGCTGGAAAAGAACGAGCAGTTGCGGCGCGCCTTCATGGCCGACGTCTCGCACGAGCTGCGCACGCCGCTGGCGGTGCTGAAAGGCGAGCTGGAAGCGATGGAGGACGGCGTGCGGCCGCTGACGCTTGACGCGATCCGCTCGCTGCAGGACGAGGTCGGTACGCTCGGCAAGCTGGTCGACGACCTGTACGAGCTGGCGCTGTCGGATGCCGGCGCGCTGAGCTACCGCAAGAGCCGGGTCGATGCGATCGCGTTGCTGCGCCAGAGCGCGGCGGCGTTCGAGGAGCGCTTCGCCGCGCGCGCGATTACCGTCGCGCTGGAACTCGACGGCGTGCCGCAGGCCTGGTGCCATGCCGATCCCGACCGGCTGCGCCAGCTGTTCAACAACCTGTTCGGCAACACGCTGCGCTACACCGATGCCGGCGGCCGGCTGGCGGTCGCCGCGCGCGCCGACCGGCAGGCGCTGACATTGGATTTCCAGGACAGCGCACCGGGCGTGCCGGCCGACGCGCTGCCGCAGCTGTTCGAGCGCTTCTACCGCACCGAAGGCTCGCGCAGCCGCGCCACCGGCGGCGCCGGCCTCGGTCTGGCGATCAGCCGCAACATCGTCGAGGCGCACCAGGGCACGATCCGCGCCGAGCCCTCGGCGCTGGGCGGGCTGCGCATCGTGGTGACGCTGCCGCTGGCACGGAGCGCCGCATGAACGCGTCGGCCCATGTCCTGATCGTCGAGGACGAGCCGAAGCTGGCGGCGCTTTTGACCGACTACCTGCGCCAGGCCGGCTACCGCACCAGCCACATCGCCGACGGCAATGCGGTGCTGCCGGCGGTACGCCAGGAGATGCCGGATTTGATTCTGCTCGACCTGATGCTGCCGGGCCGCGACGGCATCGCGATCTGCACCGAGCTGCGCACCTTCAGCCAGGTGCCGGTGGTGATGGTGACCGCGCGGGTGGAAGAGATCGACCGCCTGCTCGGGCTGCAGGTCGGCGCCGATGACTATGTCTGCAAGCCGTTCAGCCCGCGCGAAGTGGTGGCGCGGGTGCAGGCGGTGCTGCGCCGCGCCGCGCCGTCCCGGCCGGAACAGGCGGCAGAGCAGGGCGTGCCGCTGGCGATCGATGCCGAGCGCCACAGCGCCAGTCTGAACGGCGTCGCGCTGGATCTGACGCCGGTCGAATTCCGCCTGCTGGCGACGCTGTACGGCGCGCGCGGCCGCATCTTTTCGCGCGAGCAGCTGATGAACCAGCTGTACGACGACTACCGCGTGGTGACCGACCGTACCGTCGACACCCACATCAAGAACCTGCGCCGCAAACTGCAGCAGGCTTGGCCGCAGCAGGACCTGATTCGCTCGATCTACGGCGTCGGCTACAAGTTCGATGGCTAGGATCGCCGCTTCCGCCGGATTTCGATAAGGGAGTATGCGCCAAGAAAGACCGGTTGGCGCCCGGTATAACGGCGCTCTCTCTGGAGTATGCGTTTTATCGCGGCAGCATGCTCAATGCCGCGCGTCCGGCGCCGGCAGCGGCGCCTCGCTGGCGAACAGTTGTGCGCAGTCGACCTTGTCGAATTCGTAGTGCTGGCCGCAGAAGTCGCAATCGATGCCGAGCTGGCCCAGCTCGTCGAGCGCCGACTGTACTTCATCCTGACCCAGCATCTTCAGCATCCCGGCCACCTTGTCGCGCGAGCAGCTGCAGCGGAACTGCGGCCGCAGCGGTTCGAACAGGCGGATCGTCTCTTCCCAGAACAGCCGGTGGCGCAGCGTGTCGACGTCGGTGGCGAGCAGTTCGTCGCGCTTGACGGTGGCCGCCAGCATGGTCAGCCGTTCCCAGGTATCGGTGGCGGCTTCCGGCGCCTGGCCGCCGCCATCGGGCATCCTTTGCAGCAGCATGCCGCGCGCGTGGTCGGCGTCGGCCGCCAGCCACAGCCGGGTATCCAGCTGTTCCGAGCGCAGCATGTAATGTTCGATGACTTCCGCCACCGAGTCGCCGTTCAGCGGCACGATGCCCTGATACGGCTGCTGGCCCGGCAGCTTGTCGCGCGGGTCGAGCGTGATTGCGAAGCGGCCGTGGCCATGGAGGTTGATCAGCTGTGCGATGCCGGCGCCATCCTCGACTGCCGCGTCAGGCGCCAGCTTGGCGGTGGCGCGCATATGCAATTCGGCGTCGCATTCGACCACCAGGAGGCGCACCGGTCCGTCGCCGTGGATCTGCATGATGATGGCGCCATTGAACTTCAGGTTGGCCGACAGCAGCGCGGTCGCTGCCAGCATTTCGCCGAGCAGCGCGCGCACCGCCGGCGGATAGTCGTGGCGCGCCTGCACCTGGCGCCAGGCGGCGGAAACGTCGACCAGTTCGCCGCGTACGGCGCCGTCTTCGGTAATGAACTTTTGCAGCGTATCGGTCATTCGCTATCGATCCGCTTCAGTTGCGTCTTGAACAGCCGGCTGCGCGCGACGTAGCTGTCGGTGCCGGCGCGGATACGGGCGACGGCGGCATCGTCGAGCTGGCGCACCGCCTTCGCCGGGCTGCCGACGATCAGCGAGTTGTCTGGGAATTCCTTGCCCTCGGTGACCAGCGCGCCGGCGCCGACCAGGCAGTTGCGGCCGATCTTCGCGCCGTTCAGCACCACTGCCTGGATGCCGATCAGCGCGCCGTCGCCGATCGTGCAGCCGTGCAGCATCGCCTGGTGGCCGACCGTGACGTTATCGCCGATGGTCAGTGGCATGCCGGGATCGGTATGCAGCACGCAGCCTTCCTGGATGTTGCTATTCTCGCCGACGGTGATCATTTCATTGTCGCCGCGCAGGGTGGCGTTGAACCACACGCTGGCGTTGGCTTTCATGGTGACCTTGCCGATTACCTGCGCGGATTCGGCGACGAAACAGGAAGGATCGAGCTGCGGGACGGTGTCCCCCAATTGGTAGATGGCCATGGATTTTGTAGAATCGGCGATTCGAATTTCAGAACGGCCATTTTACCGTCCCGCGCATGTTCGCACCGACTCCGACCGATCCGCCGCCCGCGGCCGAATTGCGCCATGCCGCGCTGTACTGGCTGGCGGTGACCGATGCCGACGCCAAGGCGGCCGGCGTCGCCACGCTGCGCGCCAGCTGGCAGGAAGGGCGGCTGGCACTGGATACAACCGCCGTACTGGTCGCAGACGCCAACCTGCCCGGCCGGCCGGCGCGGCCGCTGCTGGTGCCGCCGCTGGCAGTCAAGCCGCGCTCGATGCGCACCGTCGAGGGCAGGGCGGCGCTGATCCATGCGCTGGCACACATCGAATTCAATGCGATCAACCTGGCGCTGGATGCGATCTGGCGCTTCGCCGGCATGCCGCCGGACTACTACGCCGACTGGCTGCAGGTGGCAGCGGAAGAGGCGCTGCATTTCTCGCTGCTGCGCGACCATCTGCGCACGCTCGGTTTCGGCTACGGCGATTTCAGCGCCCACAACAGCCTGTGGGACATGGCGGAAAAGACCGCCGGCGACATCCTGGCGCGCATCGCGCTGGTGCCGCGCACGCTGGAAGCGCGTGGGCTCGATGCGTCGCCGCCGATGCGCGCCAAGCTGGCGCAAGCGGGCGACCTGGCGGCAGCCGCGATCCTGGACATGATCCTGCGCGACGAGATTGGCCACGTCGCCATCGGCAACCGCTGGTTCGGCTGGCTGTGCCGCGACCGCGGCCTCGACCCGGTCGCCGCCTACGCCGAACTGGCGCAGCGCCATCGGGCACCGCAGCCGCGCGGGCCGTTCAATCTGGAAGCGCGCCGCGCCGCCGGCTTTTCCGAGCAGGAGCTGCGGGCGCTGCAGGCCTGAAGCCGGCCGTTCAGCGCGACGCGCGCGCCCGTTCTTCTTCCTGCAGCCGCAGCACGCGCCGCTGCAGCTTGCCGGTGGTGGTCATCGGCAGTTGCTCGATGAATTCGATTTCCTTCGGATATTC
>JBAUJK010000361.1:0-5731 GCA_049683695.1 Burkholderiaceae bacterium | reverse complement strand
ACAGTGCGCGGGCCGGCGCGCCGCCGCCGGACAGTTGCGCAATCATGCGTTTTTACGCAATATGTGAAACATGCAAAGCGAACGAATGTTCGTTTTCTCCGATGGGCTTGAGATGCGTTGCGACGCGATGACTGGAATTTTCAGATGAACAGTGCCAAAAAAATTTCCGAACGCATGATCAAGAAGTATCCGAACCGCCGCCTGTACGATACCCAGACCAGTTCCTACATCACGCTGACCGACGTCAAGCAGCTCGTCCTCGACAATGAGGATTTCACTGTGGTCGACGCCAAGACCAACGAAGACCTGACGCGCAGCATCCTGCTGCAGATCATCCTGGAAGAAGAAGCCAACGGTACGCCGATGTTTTCCAGTGCCGCGCTGTCGCAGATCATCCGTTACTACGGCCATGCGATGCAGGGCATGATGGGCTCCTACCTGGAAAAGAACATCCAGGCCTTCATCGACATCCAGAACAAGCTGGCGGAAAACTCCAAGGGCCTGTATGAAGGCAAGCCGTTCAGCCCGGAAATGTGGACACAGTTCATGAACGTGCAGGGCCCGATGATGCAGGGCATGATGAGCAACTACATCGAGCAGAGCAAGAACCTGTTCCTGCAGATGCAGGAACAGATGCAGAACCAGACCAAGAGCATGTTCGGCAGCTTTCCGTTCGGCCCGGTCGACAAGCCGAAATGACCGGCTGAACACGGCCCCGGCACGGGGCGGGCGGCCGCCGCCGGCACGGGGTGCGGCGAACGAACGGGTACAATGGCGGATTCGCTCTTGCTACCCGTTTTTTTATGTCCCACGCATCGCAAACCGCTCCCAAGGTCGGCTTCGTATCGCTCGGCTGCCCCAAGGCCCTGGTCGATTCCGAGCAGATCATCACCCGACTGCGCGCCGAAGGTTACGAAACCGCCAAGTCCTACGATGGCGCCGACCTGGTAATCGTCAATACCTGCGGCTTCATCGACGCCGCAGTGCAGGAATCGCTGGATGCGATCGGCGAGGCCCTGCACGAAAACGGCAAGGTGATCGTCACCGGTTGCCTCGGTGCCAAGAAGGATGCCGCCGGCCAAGACATCATTACCCAGGTCCACCCGAAGGTGCTGGCAGTCACCGGCCCGCACGCGGCCGGCGAAGTGATGGACGCCGTCCATGCACACCTGCCGAAGCCGCACGATCCCTTCCTCGACCTGCTGCCGCCGCAAGGCGTGAAGCTGACGCCGAAGCATTTCGCCTACCTGAAGATTTCCGAGGGCTGCAACCACCGCTGCAGCTTCTGCATCATCCCGTCGATGCGCGGCGATCTGGTGTCGCGCCCGATCGGCGAAGTGATGCTGGAGGCGGAAAACCTGTTCAAGGCCGGCGTCAAGGAATTGCTGGTGATTTCGCAGGACACCAGCGCCTACGGCGTCGACGTCAAGTTCCGCACCGGCTTCTGGAACGGCCGTCCGGTCAAGACCCACATGACGCAGCTGGTCGAGGCGCTCGGCGAACTGGCCGCGCACTACGGCGCCTGGGTGCGGCTGCACTATGTGTACCCGTATCCGCACGTCGACCAGGTGATCCCGCTGATGGCCGAAGGCCGCGTGCTGCCTTATCTGGACGTGCCGCTGCAGCATGCGCATCCGGACGTGCTGAAGCGCATGAAGCGCCCGGCCAGCGGCGAAAAGAATATCGAGCGCATCCGTGCCTGGCGCGCGATGTGCCCGGACATCACGATCCGCTCCACCTTCATCGCCGGCTTCCCGGGCGAGACCGAAGTCGAGTTCGAATATCTGTTGGACTTCCTGAAGGAAGCCGAGATCGACCGCCTCGGCTGCTTCGCCTATTCGCCGGTGGAAGGTGCCACCGCCAACCAGCTGCCCGATCCGGTGCCGGAACAAGTGCGCGAGGAACGGCGCGGCCGCGTGATGCTGCTGCAGGAGGAAATCTCGAAGAAGCGGCTGCAGGCCAAGGTCGGCCAGACGATCCGTGTGCTGGTGGACGAGGTCGAGCGCGGCGGCAACGCGATCGCACGCTCCGCCGCGGATGCGCCGGAAATCGACGGCGTGGTGTACGTGAAGGCACCGTACGAACCGCACCGCCGGCTCGCGGTCGGCGAGTTCGTCGACGTCACGGTGACCGCGGCCGACGCGCACGACCTGTGGGCGGCGGCATGAGGCGGCCGATCGCAGCCGTGCTGCTGGCGCTGGCCGGCGCCGGCATGTTCACTAGCACGGCCATGGCCGAAACCGCTGCAGCCGTGGCGATCCCGGCGGTTGCCGCGCCGTCGGTGCCGGAACGGCTGTTTGCCGCCGCGCCGGTATTCGGCGGCACGCTGGGCGAGGAAAAAATCCAGGCGCGCCTGCGGCAGAAGGACGACATGCGCGAAGGCGTGGAGGGCGGCTATTTCTTCTTCGGCCAATCGCAGAAAATCCTGCTGGCCGGCGAATTCGACGCCGACGGCGCGGTTTTCCTGGAGGAGTCGCGGGACGGCACCACCGTCTCCGGACAATGGGATGGCAAGCTGGACGGCGATACCTTCAGCGGCACCTGGTCCTCGTTCGACGGCTCGATCAACAAGCCGTTCGCGCTGAAAGTGATCCCGCAGAAGACCGCGCCGCAGGCGGATGGCGGCAGAGGCCGTTAGGGCAAAGCCAAAGCGCGCCGGCGCGCGCATCACCACGACTCATCGTACGGAGGCGGCATGAAGCACATCCCATCCCCGACCACTGCGCTGATCCATGACGACTACGTGCCGCCGCCCGGCTTCGGCGCGCTGCAGCCGGGCATCCATCACGCGTCGACCGTGCTGTTTCCGACCGTGGCCGCGCTGCGCTCGCGCAACTGGCAGGACAAGTCCGGCTATACCTACGGCCTGCACGGCACACCGACCTCGTTCACGCTGGAAGCGCGGCTGGCCGCAATCGAGGACGGCAAGCGCTGCGTGCTGGCGCCATCCGGGCTGGCGGCGATCGCAATGGTCGATTTCGCGCTGCTGAAGAGCGGCGACGATGTGCTGCTACCCGATAACGTCTACAACCCCAACCGCGAACTCGGCAACTGGCTGGCGGCCGATTTCGGCATTTCGGCGCGCTACTACGATCCACTGATCGGCGAAGGCATCGCCGACCTGATCCAGCCGAACACGCGGCTGGTGTGGACCGAGGCGCCCGGCTCGGTGTCGATGGAGGTGCCGGATATTCCGGCGATCTGCCGCGCCGCGCATGCCAAGGGCGCGCTGGTCGCGCTCGACAACACCTGGTCGGCCGGCATCGCCTTTCGCGCCTTCGAGCATGGCGTCGACGTCGTGATGCAGGCGCTGACCAAGTACCAGTCCGGCGGCTCCGATGTGCTGATGGGCGCGGTGATCACGCAGGACCTGGCGCTGGCGCACAAGATCGAGCGCGCTCACATGCGGCTCGGCTTCGGCGTCGGCATGGACGACGTCTACCTGGTGCTGCGCAGCCTGTCCAGCATGGCGCTGCGCTTCGCCGCCCACGACGCCGCCGCGCACAAGGTCGCCACCTGGCTGAAGGCGCGGCCGGAAATCGCCAAGGTGCTGCACCCGGCCTTCCCAGACTGTCCGGGGCACGACATCTGGCGGCGTGACTTCAGCGGTGCCGGCGGGCTGTTTTCGGTGGTGTTCGACGGCCGCTACGGTGAAACGCAGACCGACCGCTTCGTCGACAGCCTGAAGCTGTTCAAAATCGGGTTCAGCTGGGGCGGTGCGCATAGCCTGTGCGTGCCGTACCGGATGGCCGGCATGCGCCGCGACTGGCGCGAACCCGGGCAGCTGGTGCGCTTCTACGTCGGGCTGGAAGACGCCGACGACTTGATCGCCGATATCGAGCAGGCGCTGGCGACACTAGAGCAGTGATATCCGCTGGATTTTTGCTTCAAGGAAGGGAGTATACCTTGAATATTCCCAAATGGCGCCCGGGATAGGGTGTCTATGTGGGGAGTATGTGGCTTGATGGCTGCGCCGGCAAGAGCAGTCGCGGATCGCTGAACAGCGTGCCGGGCTTCAGGTCCGGCGCGGCAGGCGGCATGCGTTCCGGGGATTCCCGGTCGACCTGAAAAGGGCGGCGCATCACGCGATGCGCCGCCTTTTTTATCAACTCGCTTCCGCCGGATCGGTCGCCGTTTTCTCGACCGCCCGGATTTCCGGCGACAGCTGCGCGAAGATCCACGCGGTGGCGGCGGTGATGATGCCGACGCACAGGAAGGTCGCATGGAAGGCCGGCAGCGTATTGGTTGCGGTGACGCGCGGCAGCAGCTTGGTGAATGCCGCCAGAATGGTGCCGGCGACCGTCACGCCCAGGCTCATCGACAGCATCTGCACCAGCGAGAACAGGCTGTTGCCGCTGCTGGCGCCGCCGACGCCGAGGTCCTTCAGGGTCAGCGTGTTCATCGCGGTGAACTGGACCGAATTGACGCCGCCGAAGATCGCCAGCTGCAGCAGCCGCAGCCATAGCGGCTGCTCGGCGTTGGTCAGCGAAAAGCTGGCCATCATCAGGCCGACCAGCACGGTGTTGGTGATCAGCACGCGGCGGTAGCCGTGGCGCAGGATGAGCCGGGTCACGATCCGTTTCGACAGCATGCCGGTGGCCGCCACCGGCAGCATCATCAGGCCGGCTTCGAGCGCCGAATAGCCGAGGCTCAATTGCAACAGCAGTGGGATCAGATAGGGCATGGCGCCGCTGCCGATGCGCGCGAACAGGTTGCCGAGCAGGCCGACGCTGAAGGTGTGGATCTTGAACAGGTCGAGCGAGAACAGCGGCTGCGCGGCGCGCGTGGCGTGCAAGCCGTAGGCGACGAAGCAGCCCATGCTGAGGATCAGCAGCACCAACACGATGGCGCGCGGCAGCCCGAGATCGGCGATGCCGTCGAGCGACACCGTCAGCGCCACCATGCCGACCGTCAGCAGCAGGTAGCCGGTCAGGTCGAACGGCGCGGTGGCCGGGTTGCGCGCGTCCGGCATGTACCGGGCGGTGGCGATGCAGCCGGCGATGCCGACCGGCACGTTGATCAGGAAGATCCAGTGCCAGGACGCGACATGCACCAGCCAGCCACCCAGGGTCGGCCCGATCACCGGGCCGACCATGCCGGGAATCGCCACGAACGACAGCGCCGCCAGATATCGTTCGCCAGTGAAGAAGCGCAGCACCGCCAGCCGGCCGACCGGCAGCAGCATGGCGCCGCCGATGCCCTGCACCACGCGCCAGGTCATCAGCAGTGCCAGCGTATGGGCGCTGGCGCATAGCACCGAGCCGAGCGTGAATATCAGGATCGCGCTGAAGAATACACGCTTGGTGCCGAGCCGGTCGGCCAGCCAGCCGGACAGCGGAATGACCACCGCCATCGTCAGCGAATACGCGATCACCACGCCCTGCATGCGCCACGGCGCCTCGCCCAGGCTGTCGGCCATCGCCGGCAGTGCGGTGTTGACGATGGTCGAATCCAGCGTCTGCATGAAGAAGCCGATGGCGACCAGCCACAGCATGATCTTCAGCGCGGAAGCCGAAGGAGCGGCGGCGATCGGCGGGCTGGCGGACATCGGCGGGGAGCTGGCAGGGCAGCGAAGCCGTCCTACTCAGGCATCGGCTTGTTGTTGTTCAGGTCGACCAGCCCGCGGATCAGCCGGTAGGCTTTCCAGACCCAGGCGATTGCCAGGATCGGCACGCCGATGATGATGCCGATGAAGGTGAAGATGCACAGCCAACCGATCGCGCTCCAGATC
>JBAUJK010000360.1:0-2324 GCA_049683695.1 Burkholderiaceae bacterium | reverse complement strand
CTGGCGTCGCAATGGCGCGCGCTGTGCGCGCTGGCGGCACCGGCCGACGCGGAGGCGCAAGAACGGATCGGCCGCCTGCTGGCCGCGTATCGGCCGAAGCTGGCAGCTGAAAAATAACAGCGGGAGTATGAGGTAGTTCTCATTTATGCACGCCCGGGATCGGGTGGCGTGCAAGGGAGTATCCTGTGCGCCACAGGCTGGCGGCAACGGTATCCGCGGCCTGGCGCCAGCGTCGCCGGCAACACCGGCAGCGAGCCGGCAACGACAATCTGTCCGCATCGGGCGTGCCGGCGGCGGCGGTTTTCCGGGATAATTCCTGCTTTTCCCGGCGCGGCATCGAGCGCCGCTTTTTTTCATCCCTACCAAAACATCGCAAAACATGAGTGCAAAAATCCGCATTGGCATCGCCGGCTACGGCAACCTCGGACGCGGCGTGGAAGCGGCGCTGGCGCAGAATCCCGACATGGAACTGGTGGCAGTGTTCACCCGGCGCGCGCCGTCGCAATTGGAGTTGCTGACGCCCGGCGTGCCGGTGCACGCGATGGACGGCATCGAAGCGTTTGCCGCGCAGATCGACGTACTGATCCTGTGCGGCGGCTCGAAAAGCGATCTGCCGCAGCAGGGACCGGCACTGGCCGCGCACTTCAACACGGTCGACAGTTTCGACACGCACGCGAAGATTCCGGATTACTTCGCGGCGGTCGACGCCGCCGCACAGCGGGGTGGCAAGACCGCGCTGATTTCGATCGGCTGGGACCCGGGCCTGTTTTCGCTGAACCGCCTGTACGGCGAAGCGGTGCTGCCGGCCGGCGCCACCTATACCTTCTGGGGCAAGGGTTTGAGCCAGGGCCATTCCGATGCGATCCGGCGCGTGCCGGGCGTGGCCGGCGGCGTGCAGTACACCATTCCGGTGCCGGCCGCGGTCGAGCGCGTGCGCAGCGGCAGCCTGCCGCAGCTGACCACGCGCGACAAGCACACGCGCGAGTGCTACGTGGTGCTGGAGCCGGGCGCCGACGCGGCGGCGGTGGAACGGGCGATCGTGACGATGCCGGATTACTTCGCCGACTACGACACCACCGTGCATTTCATCGATGCGGAGGAATTGCAGCGCGCGCACGGCGCGATGCCGCACGGCGGCTTCGTGATCCGCAGCGGCCACAGCGGACCCGACGGGCAGTCGGCGCAGATCATCGAATATTCGCTGAAGCTCGACAGCAATCCGGAATTCACCGCCAGCGTGCTGGTCGCCTATGCGCGCGCCGGCGCGCGGCTGGCGCAGCAGGGCCGGCACGGCGCGCTGACCGCGTTCGACGTCGCGCCCGGACTGCTGTCGCCGAAAAGCGCGGCGCAGCTGCGCCAGGAACTGCTGTAGGCCGGCCGGGCGCTGCCGACCGCCAGTCGTTGTTCCTGGAGTATCGTTGAATTTCTCTTTATCGGTGCCCGGCTCCGGCCGGCATGCGCGGGAGTATCTGTCGCGCCGGCGTCAGCCGACCCGGGTCACATCCGGGAAACGGGCGGCAAACGCCGCCGGCATCGGCGCCACCCGCGAGCACCGGTGGTCGAAGAAGACGAAGCCGGACTTGGCCATCGCCACCAGCGCGCCGTCGCGCGGGCGGCTGATGCGGAACACGACGTCGCCGCCGTACTTGTTGAAGTCGGCCACGCCGACCTCGAACAGCAGCAGGTCGCGCGCATGCGCCTCGGCCTTGTAGGTGGTGGCGAGATCGGTGACGAGGATGCTGATGCCGCGAGCGTCTTCGCTGGCGACGTCGGAGCCGAACTCATACAGGAAGCGGGCACGCGCTTCCGAAATCATCGAAATCATCGAATCGTTGCCGAGATGGCCGGCGGCATTGATGTCGGTCACGCGTACTTCCATTTGTGTGCGGTAGCAATAACATTCTTCGGGAAATTCGAGGTGCAGGCGGGCCATCGGAGTTCTCTTTCGGTTGCATGGGGCGGTCGGTGCGGTCGCCTAGCGCGGCGGTGCCGGATTGTACCGATTCGGCGCCGCCGGTTTTTTCCGTGATAATTCCATCTCGCCTGTTGTCCGGCCTGCCGGCCCGTCGCCGGTACCGCGCGCAGCCGATTTCGAGGAGCTTCGATGACCACTGCTGCCGACCTTCTGGCGCAAGACTTCACGCCGATGATGGACCTGATCCGCCAGTATGGGCGCGAGCGCGGCGACCACCCGGCGCTGATCTGGGACGGACGCAGCGTCGGCTACGCCGAACTCGACGCGCTGGCCGACCGCTACGCGGCCGCGCTGCAGCGCGATGGCATCGGCAGCGGCGACGCGGTTGCCATCTGCGCCGCGGCGTCGA
>JBAUJK010000359.1:0-8057 GCA_049683695.1 Burkholderiaceae bacterium | reverse complement strand
GGCCAGCAGGTCGCCGCCGGCAAGCACGGCGGGAATCGCCTGCGCCTGGATCGGGGTGGGGGTGGTGTAGCCGTGCTCGGTGACAGCGCGAACGATTGCATCGGCCAGGCCGAGGGAGGAAAAGGACATGAAAACCTATCAGAAAAGTATCGGCCTGTCGCCGCGGGGGCGCCAGTCGCAGGCAAACGGGAATGTGCGGAAATCGCGGAGCGGCGGCAGGGTGACTGGAGAGAAGCCGCGCCGGCGCAGTATAGCAGCCGACGGCGGCGGCCGCCGTCGTTTATTTGCTGAATGCCCTTATTTGAACGGCTCCAGCAGGTTCAGCATCTGCGCGAACACTTTCGGATTGCCGGCCAGCACGTCGCCGCGGTGCAGATAGTCGGCTTCGCCGGCGAAGTTGGCGATCAGGCCACCGGCCTCCGACACCAGCAGCGCGCCGGCGGCGATGTCCCACGGCTTCAGCGTCTTTTCGAAGAAGCCGTCCAGCCGGCCGGCGGCGACGTAGGCCAAATCGAGCGCGGCAGCGCCCGGGCGGCGCAGGCCGGAGCAATTCTGCGTCATGACCTTGAACATGCTCAGATATTCATCCAGTCCTTCCATGTCGCGGAACGGAAAGCCGGTGCCGATCAGCGCCTCGGCCAGCTTGTCGCGGCGGCTGACGCGGATGCGCTTTTCGTTCAGGTAGGCGCCGCCGCCCTTGGTGGCGGTGAACAGGTCGTTGCGGGTCGGGTCGTACACCACCGCCTGCGTGATCTGGCCGCGGAACTGCAGCGCGATCGACACGCAGTATTGCGGGAAGCCGTGGATGAAATTGGTGGTGCCGTCGAGCGGATCGATGATCCAGACGTATTCGTGCTCGTCGTGCAGGTTGCTTGATGCGCCCGATTCCTCGGCCAGGAAGGCGTGATCCGGGTAGGCACTGGATAGGACGCCGATGATCGCCTGTTCGGCGGCGGCATCGACCTCGGTGACGAAATCGTTGTGCTGCTTCTTGGTGACCTTCAACAGGTCGACGTCGAACGACGCCCGGTTGATGACGGCGCCGGCGCGGCGGGCGGCCTTGATCGCCGTGTTGAGCATGGGATGCATAGGGATTCCGTTAAAATGGCGGCGGCGCCTCTCGTGGAAACGGCGCCGCGCGAAGCGCTGAATGACGTGCCGGATGCCGACTTCGTCGCGTGATTAAGGAGCGATGCGGCGATGGCGCGACGGTTCCGCGATTCTGCAAATCCGGCCGTCCCATCCTCACCGCGCAAGCCCGCTATTTTAAATGAACCCGCCGCAAAGCCCCACGCCCATCTTTTCCCGCCTGCGCTTCGTGCTGGTCGAAACCAGCCGCGCCGGCAACATCGGTGCCGCCGCGCGCGCGATGAAGACGATGGGCTTTTCCGAACTGGTGCTGGTCAGCCCACGCGTGCCGGGCGTCGTCGCGCACGAGGAGGCGGTCGCCTTTGCCAGCGGCGCCCAGGACATCCTGGCGGCGGCGCGCGTGGTCGGCTCGATCGAGGAAGCACTGGCCGAATGCAATTTCGCCGCCGCCGTCAGCGCCCGGCTGCGCGAATTCTCGCCGCCGGTGACCGCGCCGCGCGCACTGGCGGAGCGGCTGGCGGCGCAGCAGGAACTGCGCGCGGCGCTGATCTTCGGCAACGAGCGCTTCGGCCTGCCGAACGAGGTAGTGGAAAAATGCAACGTGCTGATCAACATCCCGGCCAATCCTGACTATTCGTCGCTGAACCTGGCGCAGGCAGTGCAGGTGCTGGCCTACGAATGCCGGCAGGTGGCACTCGAGCCGCTATCGGCGGCCGGCGCCGGGCAGGCGGTCGGCTTTCGCGGAGAAGCGGCCGGAGTAGCGGAGATCGAAGGCATGTTCGAGCACCTGGAACAGGCACTGACCGAAATCGGCTTTCTCGACCCGGACAATCCGAAAAAACTGATGCCACGCCTGAAGCGGCTGTTTGCGCGGACCCAGCTGGAAACCGAGGAAGTCAATATCCTGCGCGGTATTGCGCGCCATATATTATTGCGCCGACAGCGGTAATGGTAGGAATCAATACAAGGCGGAGTATTTTCGAAGCTGCTTGACTCATCCCCTGGATAGGGCGAAAAAACGGCATACCCCCGCTTTTCGCGTTAAGCCCAGTTGCGCAGCAGCCCGACCGCCAAGCCCTCGAGCGCGAAGTCCTCGCGCTCCGTCACCCGGATCGGCGCGAAATCCGGATTTTCCGGCAATAGCTCGATGGCCGTGCCGCTCCTGCGGTAGCGCTTGACGGTCACTTCGTCGCCGAGGCGCGCCACCACGATCTGGCCGTTGCGTGCGCTGTCGACTTTTTTCACTGCCAGCAGGTCGCCGTCCAGGATACCGGCGTCGCGCATCGACAGGCCGCGCACCTTCAGCAGGAAATCGGGCTTCCCGGCGAACAGCGCCGGATCGACCCGATAGGTTGCCTCGACGTGTTCCTGCGCCAGGATCGGCGCGCCGGCGGCAACCCGGCCGATCAGCGGCAGGGCGAGTTGCATCAGCGCAGGATGCGGCAGTGCCATCTGGGTGCCGCCCGATGGACCGCGTTCGGCATCGCGCAGGCGGATGCCGCGCGAGGTGCCGGGGGAAATTTCTATCGCGCCCTTGCGCGCCAGCGCCTGCAGGTGTTCCTCGGCGGCGTTGACGGAGCGAAAGCCGAGTTCGGCGGCGATCTCGGCGCGGGTCGGCGGAAAGCCGGTGTTTTCGATGGCGCTGCGGATCAGATCGAGAATCTGTTGCTGGCGGGCGGTCAGTTTGAGCATGGGAAAACGCGGCGGCGCCTGGTTTTATCGACAGCCTGTATTTTTATACAGTCAATGCCGGATTGCAAGCGCGACCGCACGGCGGTGCGGGCGAGTCGCCGGCGCCGATAAGCGCCTGAACGAATTGAATATTTGCTGTTTTCAGCGTATCATCGCGGGTTTTCCTCTTCCCACACCCGTCTTGACGCCGGGGTGGGCGATTTTCAAATCTGTCCAAAAGGAGATTACATGCGTCATTACGAAATCGTATTCATCGTCCATCCGGATCAGAGCGAGCAGGTGCCCGCGATGATCGAGCGTTACAAGGGCATCGTCACCGCCCGCGGCGGCCAGATCCACCGCGTGGAAGACTGGGGCCGCCGCCAGATGGCCTACATGATCCAGAAGCTCGCCAAGGCCCACTACGTCTGCCTGAACATCGAGTGCGACGGCGAAACGCTGACCGAGATCGAAACCAGCTTCAAGTTCAACGACGCCATCCTGCGCCACCTGACCGTCAAGATGAAGAAGGCCGAGACCGGCCCGTCGCCGATGATGAAGACGGTGCAGAAGGAAGACGCCGCCAAGACCCATCGCGCGGAAGCAGCGGCGGCCTGAGCCTGCCGCGCGGGAGCGTGAACCAGCTGCGATTGGTGGCCGAGATCGGCGAGCGCGAAGTGCTGCGCTATACGCCGGCCGGAATCCCGATCGTATCGGCGCAGCTGCGGCACAGTTCGCGGCAGGTCGAGGCGGGAATCGAACGGCAGGTCGAGTTTGAAATCGCGGCCATCGCGGCCGGTGAAATTTCAGGCCGATTCAGCCAGGCCGAATTGGGCCGCAGTTTCGAGTTCGCCGGCTTTTTGGCACGCAAGAACCGCAACAGCAGGAGCCTCGTCTTTCACATCACGGATTTCGCGGTGCACGCCGACGAAAATTCATTGGATACAGATTCATAGATACAGGAGCCAAAAATGGCATTCGGTAAAAAATTCGACAAGAACAAAGCGAAACTCAAGCAAAAGCGCCAGCAGCAGAACCCGCTGTTCAAGCGCAAGAAATTCTGCCGTTTCACCGCCGCCAAGGTGGAGCAGGTGGACTACAAGGACATCGACACCCTGAAGGACTTCGTGCAGGAAAACGGCAAGATCATGCCGGCCCGCCTGACCGGCACCAAGGCGCACTACCAGCGCCAGGTCGATACCGCGATCAAGCGCGCGCGCTTCCTGGCGCTGCTGCCGTACACCGATCTGCACAACGCCTGATCGACGACTGGACATAGGAGAAAAGCATGCAAGTCATTCTGTTGGAAAAAGTCGTCAATCTCGGCAACCTGGGCGATGTGGTGCGCGTCAAGGACGGCTACGCCCGCAACTTCCTGATCCCGCAGCGCATCGCGCGCCGCGCCACTGAAAGCGCGATCGCCGAATTCGAAGTCAAGCGCGCCGAGCTGGAAAAGGCCGCTGCCGAGAAACTGGCCGCCGCGCAGGCTCAGGGTGAGAAGCTGGCCGGCATGACGGTGCAGATTTCGCAGAAGGCCGGCGTCGACGGCCGCCTGTTCGGTTCGGTCACCAACGCCGACATCGCCGAAGCTCTGTCGAAGCAGGGCTTCGCGGTCGAAAAGGCGCAGGTGCGCCTGCCGCAGGGCCCGCTGAAGATGGTAGGCGACCATCCGGTTTCCGTCAGCCTGCATACCGACGTCGCCGTCGACGTCACCGTCGCGGTGCTGGGCGAACACGTGTAAGAACGCAGCGCAAGGCCATGCCGGCCTTGCCGTCGCAATAAAAAAGCCGGGATTTCCCGGCTTTTTTTATTGCAGCGCAGCGCCAAGGGCGGGGAGCGGAAAAGGTATAATTCGCGCCATGAATGCACCCGCCGATCCGCAACTGGATTCTCTGCGCGTCCCGCCGCACTCGATCGAGGCGGAGCAGTCGGTATTGGGAGGCTTGCTGCTCGACAACGCCGCCTGGGACCGGATCGCCGACTTCGTCCGTGCCGACGATTTCTACCGCTACGACCACCGTATCATCTTCCAGCACATCGTCGGCCTGATCAACGGATCGAGGCCGGCCGACGTGATCACCGTCTACGAATCGCTGGCCGGCATGGGCAAGGCCGACGAAGTCGGCGGCCTGCCGTACCTGAACGCGCTGGCGCAGAACACGCCTTCCGCCGCCAACATCCGCCGCTACGCCGAGATCGTGCGCGACCGCGGCGTGCTGCGCAAGCTGATCACCGTTTCCGACGAAATCTCCGGCCAGGCCTTCAGTCCGCAGGGCAAGGAGGTCAAGCAGATCCTGGACGAAGCCGAATCGAAGATCTTCGCGATCGCCGAGGAAGGTGCACGCGGCGCTCAGGGTTTTCAGGAAATCCAGCCGCTCTTGACCCAGGTGGTCGAGCGCATCGACGAACTCTATAACCGCGACAACCAGAACGACATCACCGGCATCCCGACCGGCTTCACCGACCTCGACCGCATGACTTCCGGGCTGCAGGCAGGCGACCTGATCATCGTCGCCGGCCGGCCGTCGATGGGCAAGACCGCGTTCTCGATCAACATCGGCGAAAACGTCGCGATCGAGAGTGGGCTGCCGGTGGCGGTGTTTTCGATGGAAATGGGCGGCACCCAGCTGGCGATGCGCATGCTGGGCTCGGTCGGCCGGCTCGACCAGCAGCGGCTGCGCACCGGTCGCCTGAACGACGACGACTGGCCGCGGCTGACGCACGCGATCCAGAAGATGAACGACGCCCAGCTGTACATCGACGAGACGCCGGCGCTCAGTTCGATCGAGCTGCGTGCACGCGCGCGCCGGCTGTCGCGCCAGTGCGGCAAGCTGGGCCTGATCATCATCGATTACCTGCAGCTGATGTCGGCCAGCTCGGCCGGCGAGAACCGCGCCACCGAAATCTCCGAAATCTCGCGCAACCTGAAAGGGCTGGCGAAGGAGCTGCAATGTCCGGTGATCGCGCTGTCACAGCTGAACCGCTCGCTCGAGCAGCGCCCGAACAAGCGGCCGGTGATGTCCGATCTCCGCGAATCCGGCGCCATCGAACAGGATGCCGACGTCATCTTGTTCATCTACCGCGACCAGGTCTACAACCCCGACTCGCCCGACAAGGGAACCGCCGAAATCATCATCGGCAAGCAGCGCAACGGGCCGATCGGCACCGTACGCCTGACCTTCCTCGGCGAATACACGAAGTTCGACAACTACGCCGGCGGCGGCTCCATGTATGGCGGCGAATGAGCGGCCTCGTCACGGCCGTGGCGACCCGGCGGCTGCGTTGCAGGAACACTGAATCCCACAGCGAAAGAGACAGACCATGTTCGGACGACTGATGCCCACCGAGGGTAAATTTTTTGACTTGTTCAACCAGCATGCCGACCTGTGCGTCAAGGGCGGGCACGAGATCCTGGCGCTAATGTCGAATTTCGACGAGATCGAAATCCGCGTGCACGCGATCGAGAGCATCGAGAAGCAGGCCGACAAGGTTACCCACAATACCATCGAGCTGCTGCACAAGACCTTCATCACGCCGATCGACCGCGACGACATCCATCACCTGATCACGCGCATGGACGACATCCTCGACCTGATCGAGGATGCCGCGCAGACGGTCTCGCTGTACGACCTGAAGGTGATCACGCCGGAAGCCAAGCGGCTGGCCGAGCTGTGCCTGTTCGCGATCGAGAAGGTGCAGGCGGCGGTGGCGCTGCTGCACACCATGGACAATTCGCGCCAGATCCTAGCGATCTGCGAGGAGATCGACCGCTTCGAGTCGGACGCCGACCACGTGATGCGCGCCGCCATGTCGAAGCTGTTCCGCGACGAGCCCGATGTGCGCAACCTGATCAAGCTGAAGGCGATCTACGAAATCCTGGAAACCGTGACCGACCGCTGCGAGGACGTCGCCAATATCATCGAAGGCATCGTGGTCGAGAACGCCTGATTCCACTTCGCGCCGGCTGCCGGCCGGCGCGCCGCGGCTGATCGTGCTGCCCGCTGCCCGGACTCCGGCGGGCTCCCATTTCCACATCCCGATGTGACGTGCGCCAAAAATAATTCACACCCACGCCCATGCAAACATTCCATATCAGTCTCTACGTTCTCGGTGCGCTAGTGGTGCTGGCCCTGCTGTTCGACTTCATGAACGGCTTCCACGACGCCGCCAACGCGATCGCCACCGTGGTTTCGACCGGCGTCCTGAAGCCGCAGACGGCGGTGGCGCTGGCCGCCTCGTTCAACTTCATCGCCATTCTGGTGTTCCAGATGCATGTCGCGGCCACGGTCGGCAAGGGCACCGTCGAGCCGGCGATCGTCGACCATTACGTGGTGTTCGGCGCGCTGGTAGGCGCCGTACTGTGGAACCTGATCACCTGGTACTACGGCATTCCGTCGTCGTCGTCGCACGCGCTGATCGGCGGCCTGGTCGGCGCCGCGGTGGCCAAGGGCGGCATCGGTGTGCTGATCGCCGCCGGCCTCATCAAGACCATCCTGTTCATCGTGCTGTCGCCGCTGCTGGGTTTCCTGTTCGGCTCCATCATGATGGTGCTGGTGTCGTGGGTGTTCGTGCGCTCGACGCCGCACCGGATCGACAAGTGGTTTCGCCGCGCGCAGCTGGTGTCGGCGTCGATGTACAGCCTGGGCCACGGCGGCAACGATGCGCAGAAAACCATCGGCATCATCTGGATGCTGCTGATCGCGGCCGGCTATTCCAGCATCGACGACCATCTGCCGCCGTGGTGGGTCATCATCAGCTGCTATTCGGCGATCAGCCTCGGTACGCTGTTCGGCGGCTGGCGCATCGTCAAGACCATGGGGCAGAAGATCACCAAGCTGAAACCGGTCGGCGGCTTCTGTGCCGAAACCGGCGGCGCTATTACGCTGTTCCTAGCCACCGCGCTGGGAATCCCGGTGTCGACTACGCACACTATCACCGGCGCCATCGTCGGTGTCGGCGCCGCCAAGAAGATGAACGCAGTGCGCTGGGGCGTCGCCGGCAACATCGTCTGGGCCTGGGTACTGACGATCCCGGCGTCGGCCTTCATGGCGGCGATCGCTTGGTGGATCGGCCACCATGTGTTCTGAGGCCGACATTAGGGAGTATATGAAAAAAACGTCCGAGTTACGCCCGGTTTAGGGCGGGGTATCTTGGAGTATCTGAGCCGGCTTAGACCGTCAATCGACCAGCCGGTTCTTGATCGCGTAATGGGTCAGCTCGGCGTTGTGGCGCAGCTTCATCTTCTGCAGCACGCGCGAGCGGTACATGCTGATGGTCTTCACCGACAGCGCCAGTTC
>JBAUJK010000358.1:0-10498 GCA_049683695.1 Burkholderiaceae bacterium | reverse complement strand
GCAGCGCCGAAGGGGGCGATGCCGAAAAACGCGGCTCGGCATCGGGCGGCGGTGGTCACGCTGAACCGGCCGCGGCAGCGCAACGCGGTGTCGCTGGCGATGTGGCGCGAGCTGGCAGCGATCTTCGAGCGGCTCGGACGCGATCCGGAAGTGCGCGCGATCATCCTGACCGGAGCCGGCGGCAATTTCAGCGCCGGCGCCGACATCGCCGAATTTCCACAGGTGCGCGCCACCGTGACTCAGGGCGTCGCATACGAAGTCGCAGTCGACCGCTGCTGCGACGCCATTGCCGCCACGCCGAAGCCGACCATCGCGGTGGTCGACGGCTACTGCATGGGAGGCGCCTGCCACTTGGCGATGTCCTGCGATTTTCGCTTCGCCGGCAGCGGCGCCCAGTTCGCGATCCCGGCGGCGCGGCTGTCGATCGTCTACGGCCTGCGCGCCACGCAGCGCCTGCTGGCGCTGGTCGGCGTCGCCGACGCCAAGCGCATCCTGTATTCGGCCAGGAAGTTCGGCGCCGCGCAGGCGCGCCGCATCGGCTTCGCCGACCACGTCGCGGACGATCCGCTGCGCGCCGCCAGCGCGTTCGCGGCGGTGCTGGCCGACAACGCGCCGCTGACCATCGCCGGCACCAAGGTGTTGCTGAACGGGCTGACCATGGGGCCGGGCGCGCTGACCGACCGCATCGCCAATCAGGTGATCGAGCGCGCCGTCGGCAGCGACGACTATCGCGACGCCACGCTGGCCTTCGTCGAGAAGCGGCAGCCTGTATTCGTCGGAAAGTAACGGCATGAAACCGCCCAAGTTCGATTACCTGCGGCCGACCACCGTCGCCGAAGCGCTGGAGATGCTGGCTGCCGCCGGTGGCGACGCCAAGATCCTGGCTGGTGGACAGAGCCTGGTGCCGATGCTGAATTTCCGCCTGCTGAATCCGGCAGCGCTGATCGACATCAATCGCATCACCGAGTTGGATTTCCTGCGCGAGCAGCCGGACGGCGGTCTTGCCATCGGCGCGCTGACGCGCCATTACACGCTGGAAACCTCACCGCTGGTCCAGCGCCTGTTCCCGGTGCTGACTGCGGCGATGGCGCACGTCGCCCACCTGGCGATTCGCAACCGCGGCACCATTGGCGGCAGCATCACGCATGCCGATCCGGCCGCCGAACTACCGCTGATGATGACGCTGCTGGAGGCGCGCATCCGGCTGGAGTCGCCACGCGGCGTGCGCACGCTGGAAGCGGCCGATTTCTTCGTCGCCGCGCTGACTTCGGCGGTGGAGGAGGACGAGCTGGTCACCGAGATCGAACTGCCGCCGCTGCCGCACGGGGCCGGCTGGGCCTTCGAGGAAGTGGCGCGGCGCGCCGGCGATTTCGCGCTGGCAGCGGTTGGCGTGATCCTGGAAGTCCAGGACGGCAAGGTCGTGCAGGCGCGGGTGGCGGTGACCGGCGTCGGCGACACGCCGCTGCGCATCGACGACGCCGAAACCATCTTGTATGGCCAGGCCTGTGACCAACCGACACTGGACGAAGTCGTGCAGGCGGTGCGGGAAGCGGTGCAGCCGATGACCGACTTGCATGCGTCGGCCGACTATCGGCGGCACCTGGTCGGCGTGCTGGCGCGACGCGCGCTGGCCGACGCCTGGCGCCGCGCCCATGGAGAGAACCTATGAGCGACACCCATACCATCCGCGTCGTCGTCAACGGCGTGACTTACGAAAGAGCGGTCGAGCCGCGCCTGCTGCTGGTAGATTTCCTGCGCCATACGCTCGGCCTGACCGGCACCCATGTCGGCTGTGAGCATGGCGTCTGCGGTGCCTGCACGATCCTGGTCGACGGCGACAGCATGCGCTCGTGCCTGATGTTCGCGGTGCAGGCGGATGGCTGCGAACTGCGGACGGTCGAGGGCCTGGGCACGGTGGAGAATATGAACCCACTGCAGCAGGCCTTCCACGAATGCCATGCGCTGCAATGCGGCTTCTGCACGCCGGGCATGCTGATGACCTGCACCGACATGCTGCAGAAGTATCCGCTGGAAAGCGACGCCGAAATCCGCGACGGCCTGTCTGGCAACCTGTGCCGCTGCACCGGCTACGTGCACATCGTCGAGGCGGTGCGCAAGGTCAAGAACAGCAAGGAGAATCCAGCATGAAGATGCATGTCCTGTCCGGCGGCCGCCTGCGCATGAAGAAGAGTGTCTACCTGCCCGACGCCGACCGCACCGAGACCATCGAGCTGCCGGTGTCCTGCTTCCTGCTGAAGCACAAGCAGGGCAACGTGCTATTCGACACCGGCTGCCATCCGTCGACCGCCACCGACGCCGAGGCGCGCTGGGGTTCGATGGCGAAGGCGATGGTACCGATTTCCAGACCCGACGAGAACGTGGTCGACCAGCTGGCGGCGATCGGCATGGTGCCGGACGACATCGACGTCGTCGTCAACTCGCATTTCCATTCCGATCATTGCGGCTGCAACGAATTCTTCCGCAAGGCCACCGTCGTGTGCCACGCGCGCGAGCTGGAAGCAGCGCGCGCCGCCGATGCCGAGAAGATGGGATTCCTGCCTATCGACTGGAAGCAGCCGATGCCGGTCGATACGGTCGACGGCCAGCGCGACCTGTTCAACGACGGCCGCGTGCTCCTGCTGCCGGTGCCGGGCCACACTGCCGGCATGATGGCGGCGTTGGTGGGGCTGGACCGTTCCGGCAGCTTCCTGCTGGCGTCGGACGCGGTGGCGCTGCGCGCCAACCTGGAGCGCGATATTCATCCGCGCAATACGCAAGACGTCGAGCAGTCGGCGCGCTCGATGGAGGAAATCCGCCGCATCGAGGCCGGCGGTGCCACCGTGATCTATGGCCACGACGCCGAGCAATGGGAGGCGCTACGCAAGGGCGCCGACTATTACGAATGACGGTAGCGAAAAGCAGGCGGACGAAGAAACATGGATGCAGCAATTCATAGCAAGAAACTGGTCGGCAGCCGCGTCAAGCGCACCGAGGACCCGCGCCTGTTGACCGGGTGCGGCAGCTACGTCGACGACAAGCAGGTCGCCAACGCGTTGCACGTCGCCTTCCGCCGCAGCGACCAGTCGCACGCGCGGATCAGAAGCATCGACTATGCGGCGGCGCTGGAGCTGCCGGGCGTGGTCGCGGTGTTTACCGCCGACGACATGGACCGCATGGTCAAGCCGATCTACGCCACCTCCAAGATGCCGGACTACCACCCAACTGCCATCTATCCGCTGGCGCGCGGCAAGGTGCGCTTCGTCGGCGAAGCGGTGGTGGCGGTGGTGGCTGAAAGCCGCTACATCGCCGAAGACGCGATGGAGTACATCCACATCGACTACGAGCCGCTGCCTCTGGTAGTCGATCCGGAACAGGCGGCCGAGCCGGACGCGCCGCTGTTGCACGAGGAAGCCGGCACCAACGTGCTGGTGCGACGCGAATTCCGGCGCGGCGACATCGACGCCGCGCTGGCGGCGGCGCCGGTCAAGGTCGGCGGCCGCTTCCGCTTTTCGCGCAAGACCGCGCTGGCGATGGAAAACCGCGTCTACCTGGCCGAATACGACCAGGGCCGGCGCCAGATGGTGCTGCATTCGTCGACCGGCAGCCCCGGCATCGTGCGCGACGCGCTGGTGCAGATCCTCGGCATTCCTGGCAGCCGCATGCGTGTGATCGCGCCGGACGTCGGCGGCAGCTTCGGCGCCAAGGGCTCGCTGTATCCGGAGGAAATCACGGTCTGCGCGCTGGCGCGCGAACTGGGGAGGCCGGTGAAGTGGACCGGCGACCGGCTGGAAGACCTGATGTCGACCAGCCAGGGCTGGGACGAGATGGTCGACGCCGAGCTGGCGCTGGATAAGGACGGGCACATCCTGGCACTGCGGGTGGAGGCGATCGGCGACGTCGGCGCCTATTCGATCTATCCGTGGACCGCCGGGCTGGAAACGGTACAGGTGATCAGCTTCATGCCGGGCCCGTACCGGGTGCCGGTGTATCACGGCCGGGTGCGCGCGGTGGCGACTTCGAAGGCGCCGACCGGGCCGTACCGAGGCGTCGGCCGGCCGTCGTCGACCTTCTTCATGGAGCGTCTGGTGGACATGGCGGCGCACCGGCTCGGCATCGACGCCCGTGACATCCGGCTGCGCAACCTGGTACGGCCGGAGGAATTCCCGTACAAGACCGCGCCCGGCATCGTCTGGGATCGGTCCGGCTTCATCGAATGCCTGGAGGATGGCTGCGAGGCGATCGACTACGACGGCCTGCGCCGCAAGCAGCAAGAGGCGCGCGCCGCCGGCCGCTGGATGGGCATCGGCATCGCGTCCTATGCCGAGCTGTCCGGCATCGGCTCGCGCATCTCGGCGTCGCCGGGCATGCCGATCAATACCGGCACCGAGATCGCCACCATCAAGATCGATCCAAGCGGATCGGTGACCGCCTACTTCGGCATTGCCTCGCACGGCCAGGGGCTGGAGACTACGCTGGCGCAGGTGGTGGCCGACGAGCTGGGCGCGCGCTTTGCGGACATTACCGTGGTGCAGGGCGACACTTCGGCGGTGTCGCACAGCACCGGTACCTACGCCAGCCGCAGCGCGGTGCTGGCCGGCGGCGCCGGTGCGCTGGCGGCCGCGGCGCTGAAGGAGAAGCTGGTGCGCATCGGGGCCTACATGCTGGGCAGCAGCGCCGCCTTCATCAGTGTCGAGGACGGCATCATCACCGCTCAGGACAACGGCCGCTCGGTGAGCTTCGCCGAGCTGGCCGACACCGTCTATTCGCAGATGGGCAAGCTGCCGAAGGACGTGGTCGAGGTACTGGAGGAAACCCGCTCCTACGACCCGGTGTGGGGCACCACCAGTTCGTCGACCCATTTCGCGGTGATCGAAATCGATCCGGAAACCTACATGGTGCACGTCAAGGATTACCTGGTGGCTGAGGACTGCGGCCGCATGATCAATCCGCTGGTAGTCGATGGCCAGGTACACGGGGCGGTGGCGCAGGGCATCGGCGCCGCGCTGTTCGAGGAAGTGGTGTACGACGAGCGCGGCCAGATCCTCAGCGCCAGCCTGGTCGACTACATCGCACCGACCGCGCCGGAAATCCCGCGAATCGACGTGCTGCACATCGAAACCGAACTGCCGAAGACCATCGGCGGCTTTCGCGGCATGGGCGAGGGCGGCACCATCGGCGCGCCGGCGGCGATCGCCAACGCGGTGGCCGACGCACTGCAGCCGCTAGGCATTGAAATCCACCAACTGCCGATCACCACGGAACGCCTGTTCCAGCTGATCTCACAACAATCCACTACACAGGAGAAGCAAGCATGAACCAGAAACTGGCTGGCAAGGTGGCGCTGGTAACCGGCGCCGGACGCGATGTCGGGCGCGCAATTTCGCTGCGCCTGGCCGCCGAGGGCGCCACCGTCGCGGTGAACTACAACAGCTCGCAGACCGAGGCGCAGGCCGTGGTCGGCGAAATCGAAGCGGCCGGCGGCAAGGCGCGCGCCTACCAGGCCAACGTCGGCGACTATGCGCAGGTCGGCAGGATGGTGGAAGCGGTGGTGGCCGATTTCGGCCGTATCGACATCCTGGTCAACAACGCCGGCGTCGTGATCGGCGAGCGCTTCGTCAACACCACGCCAGAGCAGTGGAAGAAGCAGATCGACGTCGACCTGTACGGCACCATTCATACCTGCCACGCGGTGGTGCCGCACATGATTCGCCAGAACGGCGGGCGCATCGTCACGCTGGCCGGGGATTCGTCGCGTATCGGCGAAAACGGGCTGGCGATCGCGGCGGCGGCGCGCGCCGGCGGCATCGCACTGATGAAATCGCTGGCCAAGGAGCTGGGCCGCGCCAACATCACCGCCAACGCGCTGTCGTTGGGCCTGATCGAGACCGCCCACTCCGACCCGGAATTCCTTGCCGCCAACCGCGACAAGATCGTGCGCCAGTACCCGCTGCGCCGCATCGGCAAGCCGGACGACGTGGCGCCGGCGGTGGTGTTTCTGGCGTCCGATGATGCCGCCTGGATCACCGGCCAGGTTTTGAGCGTCAACGGTGGTTTCTGCATGGTCTAACCGGCAGTCTGACAAGAAAGGACGGAGACATGATTCATACCGACTTGATCGCGCCGGTCGGCACGCTGATCCGCCGCCATGCCGAGGCGCGCCCGGACAAGCTGGCCTATCGCGACAGCCGCTCGGCGGTCAGCTATGGCGAGCTGGCGGTCGCCACCGCCAACCTGGCCGGCCACCTGCAGGATGTCGGCATCGAACCCGGCGACAGCGTCGCGATCTTCCTGCCGAATTCGGTCGAGTGGGTCGAGAGCTGTCTGGCGATCGTGCGCGCCGGCGCCGTCGCGGTACCGATCAGCCACGACGCGACGTCGGCCGAGTTGGCCTACCGCATCGAGGATGCCGGATGCCGGGCGATCGTCACCACCGATGAGCGGCTGCCACTGGTCGACGCTGTCCGGGCCGAGCACCCGCGGCTGGCCACGGTGATCGCGGTCGAGCGCAGCGGCACCCCGGTTGGTGCCGCGCTGCACTATGCCGGACTGCGCGGCGGCGCGCCGAAATCGGCGCCGCGCGATCCGGACCAGATCGACCAGCCGTCGTTCATCGTCTACACTTCCGGCACCACCGGCCGCGCCAAGGGCGTGCTGCTGTCCCAGCGCAGCATGCTGTGGGTAGTGGCGGCCTGCTGGGCGCCGATCGCCGGCCTGAACGAGAACGACCACGTACTGTCGCCGCTGCCGCTGTTCCATTCGTATGCGCTGAACCTGTCGGTGCTCGGCATCCTGGCGGTCGGCGCCAGCGAAACGATCCAGGAGAAATTCTCGACCTCGGACACGATGGCGCAGCTGAAGTCGGGCCGCTTCACGTTGCTGCCAGGCGTGCCGACCATGTTTCACTACCTGCTGGAAGCGGCGCGCGCCGAACCGGACGGCCGCTTCCCGGGCCTGCGGCTGTGCCTGTCGGCCGGCGCCATCATGCCGGCCCAGATCAACCAGGAATTCGAGCGGCGCTTCGGCGTGATGCTGCTGGACGGCTACGGCATCACCGAGACTTCGACCATGGTGACGCTGAACTGGACGCGCGGCGGCCGCGTGATGGGCTCCTGCGGGCTGCCGCTGCCAGGGCTGGCGACACGCATCGTCGATCCGGCCAGCGGTCTGGACGTGACCACCGGCGCCGAGGGCGAGCTGATCGTGCGCGGTCCCAACCTGATGCAGGGCTACCACCGCAAGGAAGCCGAGACCGCCAGTGCGCTGCGCAACGGCTGGTACCACACCGGCGACCTGGCGCGCAGCAATGCCGACGGCTTCCTGACGATCACCGGGCGGTTGAAGGAAATCATCATCCGCGGCGGCCAGAATATCGCGCCATCGGAGGTGGAAGAGGCGGTCTGTAGCTTTCCGGCGGTGCTCGACTGCGCGGTGGTCGGCGCCCCGCATCCACATCTGGGCGAGGTGCCGGTGGCATTCGTGGTTGCGCGCCCCGACATGCGCGTGGCGGAAGACGAACTGCTGCAGCACTGTCGGCAGCAGCTGTCGTCGTACAAGCTTCCGGCGGCGGTGCACCTGGTTGCCGAAATCCCGCGCACCGGTTCCGGCAAGATCATCCGCTACAAGCTGAAGGAAAGCCTGCCGGCGCAGTGACGGGCGCCGCCGCGCCGGCCGAACGGCGCGGCTTGGTGCTATTCTTTCAATCGATTCCCTTGCCGGCGCCGCTGCCGGCGGAGCCTCGCCCGCCGCCGGCGTGGGGCGTCCGCGAAAGAATGATCAACCATGTCCGCCATAGAACATCAGCATCCCGTTGCCGCCGAACCGCATTTCCCGTCGCTGGACCGCCACTGCTCGGTGGCGCGCATGGTCGAAATCCTGTCTGACGCCTGGAGTTTCCTGCTGCTGCGCGAATGCTTCTTCGGCGCGCGCCGATTCGAGCAGTTCCAGAGCGCGCTGCAGGTGCCACGCAACACGCTGGTGACGCGGCTTGTCAAGCTGACCGAGCTCGGCCTGCTGCGCAAGGTGCACTACTCTGAGCATTCCAGCCGCTTCGAATATCGCTTCACCGACAAGGGCCGCGACCTGTATCCGACCATGCTGGCGCTGCTGAAGTTTGGCGATACCTGGCTGAACGACGGCAGCGAGCCGCCGCTGCAGCTGATTCACAAGACTTGCCAGAAGCCATGCTCGCCGGTGGTCGCCTGTTCCGCCTGCCAGATGCCGGTCGATGCCCACGACGTCCAGTACCGCAATGGTCCCGGCGCCGGCAGTCAGCCGCGCTCAGCCGAACGCAAGCGTTCGCGGCGCGCATCCGACCCGCAGGTGCTGGAGCGCGTGCGGCCGTGTTCGGTGGCGCGCACGCTGCAGATCATCGGCGATCGCTGGAGTTTCCTGGTGATCCGCGAAATGTTCTTCGGCGTGCGCCGCTTCGACGAATTCCAGATGAATCTCGGTATCGCCAGCAATATTCTGACCGACCGCCTGCAGCGTCTGGCCGAGCACGGCGTGGTCGAAAAGCGTCAGTACCAACAGCGCCCGGAGCGCTTCGAATACCGCTTCACCGCCAAGGGGCGCGACCTGTACGGCTCGATGATCGTGATGATGCACTGGGGCGACAAGTGGCTGTCGCATGGCAAGGTGCCGCTGATCCTGCGGCACCGCCCGTGTCAGCAGGATTTCTCGGCGCGCGTGGTCTGCAGCGAATGCCAACAGGAGCTGGATCCGCGCGAAGTCGAGTATGAAATGCGCTATACCTTGGCCAGCGCCCAGGGCTGATCGCCCGCACTGGCAGCGGGTCTCCACATACTCCGGTATTCAAGCCCCTAAGCTGGGCTTCCTCCCTCGATTTTTCACATATACCCCATGATTTCTTCGGTCTTCTTGGCCGAAGGCGCCTGATTTCCTTTTGGCTGTCCGCCACCGCCGCCTGCGGCGTCCCGCTTCACCATTTCGCTTCTCTTTTTCGCATAGGCGTGGTCGCCGAGTGCACGTATCGCATGCTGGGTTATCTTCGCTACGGCAAATTTATAAATTGTATAAATAGACTGTAATGCTTTTATTGAGTGCGATTTGGCACCATGGAAAATCTCTTTGGCATAACGAAAAATATTGGATAAAGAAGAAATTCATTAGTATTTGACGTATGGATAGGACACTTCCGATACAAAGGGTTTGACATTGCCGACACGAAATATATAGTCTACTATTGCAAGTCATTTACTTGTATAACGAGATTTAACTGGTCCATAAAGGAGAGAGGCAATGAAAAAATCGATCGGCGTGCTGTCGGGCGGAGTCCTGCTGGCATTCGCAATGGGCGGTGCGGCCGCCCAGACCAAGGCGCCGCTGCGCATCGGCGTGATGACCGACCTGTCCGGGCAGTTTTCGCACGAGGCCGGGCAGGGCGCGGTGAACGCGGTGAAGATGGCGGTGCAGGATTTCGGTGGCAGCGTGCTCGGACGGCCGATCGAAGTACTGATCAACGATCACCAGAACAAGGCAGACGTGGCGGCCAGCAAGGCGCGCGAATGGTTCGACACGCAGAACGTGAAGATGATCAACAACCTGATCAATTCCGGCGTCGCCATGTCGGTGATGAACGTCGCCAAGGAAAAGAACGGCATCGTGATCGTCAACGGCTCCGGCTCTTCGCGCATCACCGGCGACGCCTGCACGCCGAACAGCATTCACTATTCGTACGACACCTGGGCGCTGGCCAAGGGTACCGGCAACGCCATCGTCCAGCAGGGCGGCGACAGCTGGTTCTTTCTGACTGCCGACTACGCGTTCGGTCATTCGCTGGAAGCCGACACCGCCGCCGCGGTCAAGACCGCCAACGGCAAGGTGGTCGGCTCGGTGCGCTATCCGATCAACGCCTCCGACCATTCGTCGTTCCTGCTGCAGGCGCAGAGTTCCAAGGCCAAGGTGGTGGCGATCGCCGGCTCCGGCACTGGCTTCATCAATGCGGCCAAGTCGGCGCATGAGTTCGGCATCACCAAGGGCGGGCAGACGCTGGCGGGCCTTCTGGTCTGGATCACCGACGTCGACGCGATGGGGCTGGAAACCGCACAGGGCCTGACCCTGACCAACAGCTTCTACTGGGACCGCGACGACGAGACCCGCAAGTGGTCGAAGCGCTTCTTCGCGCTGACCAAGCGCATGCCGACCATGGGCGACGCCGGTGACTATTCGTCGACGCTGCACTACCTGAAGGCGGTGCAGGCAGTCGGTACCGATGACACCGCGACCGTGATGGCGAAGATGAAGGCGACCCCGGTCAACGACATGTTCGCCAAGAACGGCCAGATCCGCGCCGATGGCCGCATGGTGCACGACATGTACGTGTACCAGGTCAAGAAACCGTCGGAATCGAAATACCCGTGGGACTACTACAAGCTGAAGGCTGTGATCCCGGCCGAGCAGGCGTTCCGCCCGCTGTCCGAGGGCGGCTGCCCGCTGGTCAAGGGCTGACGCCTGACCGCCGCGGCGTGCCGCCCGGCAT
>JBAUJK010000357.1:0-9248 GCA_049683695.1 Burkholderiaceae bacterium | reverse complement strand
TGCGTTCGACGTGTTCGGCGTGCACGGGGTCGGCGGCATCGTCGGCGCACTGTTGACCGGCGTGTTCGCGGCGCCGGTGCTGGGCGGCACGCAGGGCGCCGATTTCGCGATCGGCCACCAGCTGTGGGTGCAGGCGCAGAGCGTGCTGCTGACGATCGTCTGGTCGGGCGTGGTCGCCTTCCTCGCCTACCGGCTGGCGGATGCGCTGCTGGGTCTGCGCGTGCGCGAAGAAGAGGAGCGCGAAGGGCTGGACATCGCTTCCCACGGCGAATCGGCCTACCACTATTGACGCGGAACCGGGCCGCGCTGCGCGGCCCGGCGGTTCCGGCCAGCCCCGTGCGCGGGGCTTTTTGCGTGCGTCGCCGCATGTTGACACTTTAAAAATCGCATGCCGTCCCCATCTCGGTGCGGTCGGTATTCCGGCACCGATCGGCTGCCGTGGCGCTGTTCGCCGCAGCGGCGGCAAGCGGGGTTTCCCGTTAGAATCGGCGTCACTTTGCATTTCGTCCACTCGAAGGTTTTTATGGTTCCGCACCTCGTCACCGCCCTGAACGGCCCCCTGCTCGACCTGGAAAAGAAGATCCTGGATGCGACGCCGGCCATCGAGCGCTGGTTCCGGCTGGAATGGCAGGAACACACGCCGCCGTTCTACTGCTCGGTCGACCTGCGCAACGCCGGCTTCAAGCTGGCGCCGGTGGATACCAACCTGTTCCCCGGCGGCTTCAACAACCTGTCGCCGGAAATGCTGCCGCTGGCGGTGCAGGCGGCGATGGCGGCGATCGAAAAGTACTGCCCGGACGCCAAGAACCTGCTCTTGATCCCGGAGCGCCACACGCGCAATACCTTCTATCTGCAGAACATCGCGCGGCTGGTGCAGATCTTCCGCCAGACCGGGTTGAACGTGCGGCTCGGTTCGCTCGACGAAGGCATGGCCGAGCCGACGCCGATCGAGCTGCCGGACGGCAGCACGCTGATGCTGGAGCCGCTGGAACACCTGAACGGCGGCCGCCGCCTCGGCCTGAAGAACTTCGACCCGTGCACGATCCTGTTGAACAACGACCTGTCGTCCGGCATTCCGCACGTGCTGGAAAACCTGCACGAGCAGGCGGTGCTGCCGCCGCTGCATGCCGGCTGGGCGGTGCGTCGCAAGAGCAATCATTTCGCCGCCTACGACGAAGTGGTGAAGAAGTTCGCCAAGATGACCGACGTCGATCCGTGGATGCTGAACCCGTTCTTCTCTAAGTGCGGCCAGCTCGACTTCCAGGAGCGCGGCAGCACCGACGCGCTGGCGTCCAGCGTCGATTCGCTGCTCGGCAAGATCCGCAAGAAGTACCGTGAATACGGCATCAAGGAAACGCCGTTCGTGATCATCAAGGCCGACGCTGGTACCTACGGCATGGGCATCATGACGGTGACCGACGCTAGCCAGGTCAAGGAACTGAACCACAAGCAGCGCAGCAAGATGGCGGTGGTGAAGGAAGGGCTGGAAGTGTCGGAGGTGATCCTGCAGGAGGGCGTGCCGACCTTCGAACGCATCAACGACGCTGTGGCCGAACCGGTGGTCTACATGATCGACCGCTACGTGGTCGGCGGCTTCTATCGCGTGCACGCCGAGCGCGCGGTCAACGAAAACCTGAACGCGCCCGGCGCCCATTTCGTGCCGCTGGCCTTCGCCCAGCCGCACGCGCTGCCCGACGTGCATGCGAAGCCCGGCACCGCCGCGCCGAACCGCTTCTACATGTACGGCGTGGTGGCGCGGCTGGCGCTGCTGGCGGCGTCGCTGGAGCTGGAGAAGACGGATCCGAATCCAGAGGTCTACTAATTGCGGGACAGAGTTTGCGAGGGCGAGCCGGGGTTTCAAGCGGCATTGCCGCTTGCCGGCGCAGCGGCATAAGCTTGCAAGCTTGTGCGCGCACTGCAAGTGCGCAGCGCAGCGAGTTACTCTGTCTCCAACAAATCAGAAAAAACGGCGGAGCAAGGTTGGCTCCTGCAGAAGGACTGGTTGAGCAACGACACACGCCCCCCGGGTTCCGGCCTGGCCATTCCCCGAAACTGCGGCCTTCGGCCTGGCTTCCCCGCTGCGGCAAGGTCTCCGATTTGCCCGAATGGCCCGGCGCAGCGCCCCGTATTCCCCGGCAAGCAAACAGAGAAAGCTCGAGAAATCAGCAATCACGGGGAGTATGTGGATAAAAAGACCGCTGGACGCCCGGCATATCCATACATGAGTAGGAGTATATTGTTGGTGCCAATCCCGCTCCAACCCTCCGCAGCACCATCTCCCGCTCCGCACTACCATACGGTCTGACTCTTCAGGCCGTCGGCCGCATCACCAACCCGCACGCATACCCATGAAAATCGCCTTCCTCGCCGACCCGCTCGACAGCTTCAAGATCTACAAGGACACCACTTACGCAATGATGGCCGAAGCCGCGCGCCGCGGCCACCAGCTGTATGCGTTCGAGCAGGGCGATCTGGCGTGGGAAGGCGGCGTCGTGGTGGCCGACACCGCGCAGATCACGCTGACCGACGATCCGCACAACTGGTACCGCGCCACCGCCAGCCGCACGACGGCGCTGGCCGAGTTCGACGCGATCCTGCTGCGCAAGGATCCGCCGTTCGACATGGAATACGTGTACACCACCTATCTGCTGGAGCGCGCCGAAGCGCAGGGCGCGCGCGTGGTCAACCGTCCGCGCGCAGTGCGCGACCACAACGAAAAGCTGGCGATCACCGAATTCGCGCGCTTCGTCGCGCCGACCATCGTCACGCGCGACGAACGGCGGCTGCGCGCCTTCCACGCCGAGCACCGCGACCTGATCTTCAAGCCGCTCGACGGCATGGGCGGCACCGGCATCTTCCGCGTGCGCGACGACGAACTGAACCTCGGCGCGATCATCGAGACGCTGACCGACAACGGCCGCCGCACCATCATGGCGCAGCGCTTCATACCGCAGGTGGCCGACGGCGACAAGCGCATCCTGCTGATCGGCGGCCGCGTGGTGCCGTATTGCCTGGCGCGCATCCCGCAGGGCACCGAAGTGCGCGGCAACCTGGCCGCCGGCGGCGTCGGCGTGGCGCAGCCGATCTCGGAGCGCGACCGCGAAATCGGCGAGGCGCTGGCGCCGCTGCTGGCGGAACGCGGGCTGCTGTTGGTCGGGTTGGACGCGATCGGCGACTACCTGACCGAGCTGAACGTGACCAGTCCGACCTGTTTCCAGGAAATCACGCAGCAGACCGGCTTCGACGTCGCCGCCATGTTCATCGACGCGCTGGAAGCGCAGGCCGCCTGAGCGGCGGCCGGGACGGACGCTCGCTGCCGGGGCGAAATTTCCGCAGCGCGCCGGCGGCGGAAAATGCATAATGTGGCCGCCGGCCGGTGGCGGCCGGCCAGCCTGTATCCGGTCCGTATCCGGCAACACGACAGCGCCCCGGCACACGCCCGGCTGAAACATATGGTTGGCATTCTTCTCTTGACCCACGCGCCGCTCGGCCAGGCCTTCCTGGGCGCCGCTGCGCATGTGTTTCGCGCCCCGCCTGAGCGGCTGGAGGCGCTCGACGTGCGGCCGGACCAGGAGCCGGCCGAGGTCGAGCAGCTGGCGCATGCGGCGATCGCGCGCCTGGACGACGGCACCGGCGTGCTGGTGCTGACCGACATCATGGGCGGCACGCCCTCCAATTGCTGCAGCGACATCGCGCTGGCCGGCCGCGTCGAGGTGGTGGCTGGCCTCAGCCTGCCAATGCTGCTGCGTGCGCTCACCTATCGTACCGACACGCTGGAGGTGGCGGCCGAAATGGCGGTCGCCGGCGGCCAGGCCGGCGCGGTGCGGGTCGATCGCCGCATCCGGCTGGCGATCAATTGAGGCGGCGGGCCGGCGCCGCTTTCCGGCCTCATGGCGGAAAAATTAAAATATGATTCAGAAAGAAGTCGAAATCATCAACAAACTGGGCCTGCACGCGCGCGCGTCGGCCAAGCTGACCCAGCTGGCCGGCAAGTTCCAGAGCGAAGTCTGGATCGCGCGCAACCAGAAGCGGGTCAACGCCAAGTCGATCATGGGCGTGATGATGCTGGCCGCCGGACGCGGCTCGAAGGTGACGCTGGAAGCCTGCGGCGTCGACGAAGCCGAGTGCGCGGAAGCGCTGACGGAGCTGATCGCCAGGAAATTTGACGAAACCGAATGAATGAGCGCCGGGGCCGGCGCCGCAAACGACTGAACTCGATGGCATCCTTCACGCTCCACGGCATCCCGGTCTCGCGCGGCATCGCCATCGGCCGCGCCCACCTGCTGACGCGGGCGGCGCACGAGGTCAAGCATCACCTGGTGGCGGAAGACCAGATCGAGGCCGAGGTGCAGCGGCTGCGGGCGGCGATCGCCGCGGTGCAGAAGGAACTGCAGACGATCTGGAAGGAGCTGCCGCCGGATTCGCCGGCCGAGCTGGCCGCCTTCATCGACGTCCACGCGCTGATCCTGTCCGACCCGATGGTGGCGGAATCGACGATGAACATCATCCGCAGCCGCCGCTACAACGCCGAGTGGGCGCTGCAGACGCAGATCGACGAGCTGTCGGCGCAATTCGAGGAAATCGAGGACACCTACCTGCGCGAACGCAAGGTCGACATCCAGCAGGTCGGCGAGCGGGTGCTGAAAGTGCTGATCGGCAGCGCCCATCCGCTGCCGCACAAGGGCGAGGGCGACGACGCCGACGCGCCGGTGATCGTGGTCGCGCACGACATTTCGCCGGCCGACATGCTGCAGTTCCGCGAGCGCGCCTTCGCCGGCTTCGTGACCGACCTCGGCGGCCAGAATTCGCATACCGCGATCGTCGCCCGCAGCCTCGACATCCCGGCCGCGGTCGGCATGGATCATGCGTCGGCGCTGATCCGGCACGACGACTGGCTGATCATCGACGGCGACGCCGGCGTCGTCATCGTCGAGCCGCCGCCGCTGGTGCTGGAGCAGTACCGCGAATGGCAGGCGCGCCTGCTGCGCGTGCGCAAGCGGCTCGGCAAGCTGAAGAAAACCCCGGCCGTCACCCGCGACGGCACGCCGATCGCGCTGTTGGCCAACATCGAGCTGCCGGACGACTGCGCGGCGGCGATGGAGGCGGGCGCCGCCGGCGTCGGCCTGTTCCGCTCCGAATTCCTGTTCATGGGCCGCATCAGCCACGCCCACAAGCTGCCCGGCGAGGACGAGCAGTTCGAGGCCTACCGCAAGGCGGTGCTGGCGATGAAGGGGAGGCCGGTGACGATCCGCAGCATCGACATCGGCGCCGACAAGCCGCTCGACTCGGCCGAGCACACCGCCCTGAACCCGGCACTCGGTCTGCGCGCGATCCGCTACTGCCTGGCCGAGCCGCACATCTTCCAGGCGCAGTTGCGGGCGATTCTGCGGGCCTCCGCGTTCGGTCCGGTCAAGCTGCTGATCCCGATGCTGGCGCACGCGTTCGAGATCGACCAGGCGCTGGCGATGGTCGAGCACGCCAAGACCCAGCTGCGCGAAGCCGGCCAGAAATTCGACCCGCTGCTGCCGGTCGGCGCGATGATCGAGGTGCCGGCGGCGGCGCTGGCGCTGCCGCTGTTCGTCAAGCGCCTGGATTTCCTGTCGATCGGCACCAACGACCTGATCCAGTACACGCTGGCGGTCGACCGCGTCGACCACGAGGTCGCGCACCTGTACGACCCGCTGCACCCGGCCATCCTGCACCTGCTGGCGCAGGTGATCGGCACCGGCCGGAAGGCCGGCATCCCGGTTTCGCTGTGCGGCGAGATGGCCGGCGACACCCGCATGACGCGGCTGCTTTTGGGCATGGGGCTGCTGGAATTCTCGATGCACCCGTCGCAGCTGCTGGCGGTCAAGCAGGAAGTGCTCAACAGCGACCTGACCCTGCTGGCGCCGCAGGTGCGCAAGATCCTGCGCGCGCACGAGCCGGACGCGCTCGGCGACGCGCTCGGCGCGCTGGCGGCGCTTTAGAGCGGATTCGGCCCGACCCGACTTGCCGATGCCGGTCGCCGCGCCTTGTGCCAAGGACAATCCGCCTCGGCCTCAACCAGCCAGTCAGACCGAATCCGCTCCAGCCGGCTGCGCCGGTTTGACGCTCCCCGGCGAACTGGTTATTCTTACGCCTTGCGCCGATTTGATCCCAGCTTGCGGGCGCGTTGATAAATACGGCTAAAGCGTGCTTGAAGCGCAGGCGTCGCCCGGCCCGACCAGCGGATCGCTGTCGGGCTTTTTCAATTCAAGCAAGACCCCGCCGCAATGCCGTTCCGGCTCATCGGGAAAGTATGTCCATCGGAATCGTTTCGCCCCAGTCCATGCATTTTCCGGCGCCGCTGCCGCTGCAGAGCGGGGCGTCGATCGCCGACTACACGCTGGTGTATGAAACCTACGGCACGCTGAACGCGGCGCGCAGCAACGCGGTGCTGGTATGTCACGCGCTGAACGCGTCGCACCACGTCGCCGGCACCTACGAAGGTCAGCCGAAGAGCGCCGGCTGGTGGGACAACATGGTCGGCCCCGGCAAGCCGGTCGATACCGACCGCTTCTTCGTCATCGGCGTCAACAACCTCGGTTCCTGCTTCGGCTCGACCGGGCCGATGCACGCCGATCCGGCCACCGGCCGCCCGTATGGCGCCGGCTTCCCGGTGGTGACGGTGGAAGACTGGGTGCACGCGCAGGCGCGGCTAGCCGACGCGCTCGGCATCGACTGCTGGGCGGCGGTGATGGGCGGCTCGCTCGGCGGCATGCAGGCGCTGGCCTGGAGCCTGCTGTACCCGGAGCGGCTGCGGCACTGCGTGGTGATCGCGTCGACGCCGAAACTGTCGGCGCAGAACATCGCCTTCAACGACGTCGCCCGCCAGGCGATCCTGTCCGATCCGGATTTCCACGGCGGCGACTACTACGCGCACGGCGTGGTGCCGAAGAACGGCCTGCGGGTGGCGCGCATGATCGGCCACATCACCTACCTGTCGAACGACGACATGGCCGAAAAATTCGGCCGCGACCTGCGCAACGGCGGCTACCAGTTCGGCTTCGGCGTCGACTTCGAGATCGAATCGTATCTGCGCTACCAGGGCGAGAAATTCTCCGAATACTTCGACGCCAATACCTATCTGCTGATCACCAAGGCGCTCGACTATTTCGACCCGGCGCGCGCGCATGATGGCGATCTGGCCAAGTCCTTCGCGGCGACGCGCGCCGACTTCCTGCTGGTGTCGTTTACCACCGACTGGCGCTTCTCGCCGGCGCGCAGCCAGGAGATGGTGCGCGCGCTGGTGGCCAACCGGCGTCGCGTCGCCTATGCCGAAATCGATGCGCCGCACGGGCATGATGCCTTCCTGCTGGACGATGCCCGTTACCACGCGACGGTGCGCGAATACTACGACCGCATCTGGCGGCAGCTGGCGACGGAGGCGGCATGAATTTTCAGCAACTGAGCGCGCTGCGCCCGGACCTGGCTTTCATCGCCCACTGGGTGTCGCCCGGCGCGCAGGTGCTCGACCTCGGCTGCGGCGACGGCGTCATGCTGGACTACCTGCAGAGCGACAAGGGCTGTGCCGGCTACGGCGTCGAGATCGCCGACGACAAGATCCCGCTGTGCATCGCGCGCGGCGTCGCGGTGATCCAGCAGGATCTGCAGGCCGGGCTGCGGCTGTTCGCCGACGATGCCTTCGACAGCGTGCTGTGCCTGTCGGCGCTGCAGATGATGATGGACGTCGAAGGCACGCTGCGCGACATCGCGCGCGTCGGCCGCGAGGCAATCGTGTCGTTCCCGAACTTCGGCTACTGGCCGCACCGCGTGGCGCTGTGGCGCGGGCGCATGCCGGTGTCGAAATCGCTACCCTACCAGTGGTACGACACGCCGAACGTGCGCTGCGCGACGATTCCCGACTTCGAGCAGCTGGCCAACGAGGTCGGCCTCAACGTGCTGGAGCGGGTGGCGCTGGACGACGGCCGGCCGGTGGCGTTCCTGCCCAACTGGCGCGGCAGCCTGGCGGTGTTCCGGCTGAAGAAAAAATAGGGTTGCGCCGCCGCCTCTCCGATTCCTCCTGACCCGCCGCAAGGGCCGCCATGCCGCTGCAAAACTACCTGAACCGACGCATGCTGATCTGCGTCTTCCTCGGCTTCACCTCGGGGCTGCCGCTGTTCATCCTGCTGTCGCTGCTGCAGGCGTGGCTGGCCAAATCCGGCCTGAACGTCAAGGCGCTCGGGCTGTTCGCGCTGGTGATGTTCCCGTACACCTGGAAATTCCTGTGGTCGCCGCTGATGGACCGCTACCACTTCGGCTCGCTCGGGCGCCGGCGCGGCTGGATGGCGCTGACGCAGACGCTGCTGTTCCTCGGCATCGGCGGCATGGGCATGCTCGATCCGCAGACCCAGGTCGGGCTGATCGCGACGGTGGCGGCGGTGGTGGCCTTTCTGTCGGCCAGCCAGGACATCGTGATCGACGCCTACCGCCGCGAACTGCTGCCGGACAACGAGCAGGGGCTGGGCAGTGCGGTGCACGTCAACGCCTACCGCGTGGCCGGCATGGTGCCGGGCGCGCTGTCGCTGATCCTGGCCGACCTGATGCCGTGGCCGCTGGTGTTCTGGATCACCGCCGCATTCATGCTGCCGGGACTGGCCTGCACGCTGCTGATCGAGGAGCCGAAGGTCTACGGCTCGCCGCCGAAGAACCTGCGCGAGGCGGTGGTGCTGCCGTTTCGTGAATTCATCGACCGCGGCGGCTGGGCCAACGCGCTGTGGATCCTCGGCTTCATCTTCCTGTACAAGCTGGGTGATTCGATGGCCACCGCGCTGGCCACCAAGTTCTACCTGGACGTCGGCTTTTCGATGACGCAGATCGGCGTCATCGCCAAGACCACCGGCTTCTGGGCGGCGCTGGTCGGCGGCCTGTTGGGCGGCATCTGGATGGTCAAGATCGGCATCAACCGTGGGCTGTGGATCTTCGGCGTGGTGCAGGCGGTGGCGATCCTCGGCTTCGCCTGGCTGGCCGAGGTCGGCGCCGATCCGCTGGTGCTGGCGCTGGTGATCGGCTTCGAGGCGTTTGGCGTCGGCGTCGGTACCGCCGCCTTCGTCGCCTTCATCGCCACCACCACCGATCCGCGCTACACCGCGACCCAGTACGCGCTGTTCACCAGCCTGGCGGCGGTGCCGCGCACCTTCGTCAATTCGTCGGTCGGCTACATCGTCGACGTCACCGGCTGGTTCAACTTCTTCCTGATCTGCTTCGCGCTGGCGCTGCCCGGCATG
>JBAUJK010000356.1:0-5312 GCA_049683695.1 Burkholderiaceae bacterium | reverse complement strand
GCGCACCGGCCGGTGCCGCGCCGGCCAGCGCCAAGGCCAATGCAAAGGGCAACGCTCATGCTTGAACTCGATTCGCTGACGCGCAAGTTCGGCGGCCTGGCCGCGGTGCAGAACGTATCGGTGACGTTCGAACGCGGCAAGATCAACGCCATCATCGGCCCCAACGGCGCCGGCAAGACCACGCTGTTCAACCTGATCGGCGGCGTCTTCAAGCCGACGTCCGGCCGCATCGTCTTCAACGGCACCGACGTCAGCGACCAGCGCGCCGACCAGATGGCGCAGCTGGGGGTGGCGCGCACCTTCCAGAGCACCAGCCTGTTCGACCAGGCGACCGTGCTGGACAACCTGATCGTCGGCCACCGGCTGCGCACTCGTTCGCGGCTGTTCGACGCGCTGCTGAACACGCGCCGGCTGCGCGACGAGGAACGCATCTGCCGCGAAAAGGCGCGCGCCGCGCTCGATTTCGTCGGCCTGTCGCGGGTCGCCAACCGCGTCGCCGCCGACATTTCGCAGGAAGAGCGCAAGCGCGTCGCGTTCGCGCTGGCGCTGACCACCGAGCCGACCCTGCTGCTGCTGGACGAGCCGGCCGGCGGCGTCAACCCGGAGGAAACCGCCGGTATCGCCGAGCTGATCCGCAAGATCCGCGACAGCGGCATCACCATCTGCCTGGTCGAGCACAAGATGAACATGATCATGAACCTGGCCGACAAGATCCTGGTGCTGAACTACGGCGAAAAGATCGCCGAGGGCACGCCGGCCGAGATCGGCTCCAACCCGGCCGTGATCGACGCCTACCTCGGGAGCGAACATGCTGCAGCTTGACCAGGTTTGCCTCGACTACGGCAGCTTCCGCGCGCTCGACCGCGTCAGCCTGCACGCCGACGAAGGCGAGCTGGTGGTGCTGCTGGGTGCCAACGGCGCCGGCAAGAGCTCGATCTTCCTGACCGTGTCCGGGCTGCGGCGGCCGGCCGCCGGCAGCATCCGCTTCCGCGGCAAGGAGCTGGCCGGCCTGACGCCGTCGTCGATCGTGCACGACGGCGTGGTGCAGTGCCCGGAAGGGCGCAAGCTGTTTCCCGGCATGTCGGTGCTGAAGAACCTGGTGCTGGGCGGCTACGTGCACCGGCGCGACCGGCGCGGCGTCGCCAGCGCGCTGGAAGAAATCTTCGCGCTGTTCCCGATCCTGGACGAGAAGAAGGATCTGCCGGCCGGCTCGCTGTCCGGCGGCCAGCAGCAGATGGTGGCGATCGGCCGCGCGCTGATGGGGCGGCCGAAGGCGCTGCTGCTGGACGAGCCGTCGCTCGGCCTGGCGCCGCTGGTGGTCAAGCAGGTGTTCGAGGTGATCCAGAAGATCAACCGCGCCGGCACCACCGTGATCCTGGCCGAGCAGAACGCCTACGCCGCGCTGGCGATCGCCAACCGCGCCTACGTGATCGAAAGCGGCCGCATCGTGCTGGAAGGCACGCGCGACGAGCTGCTGAACAACGAGCAGGTCCGCAAGGCGTACATCGGCGCCTGAACGCCCGGCGCCGGCCGCGGCACTATTTCATCCACCAGGAGGAGACCACCATGAAAATCACCATCCGCATCAAAACCCTGACCGCCGCCGTGGCGCTCGGGCTGGCCGCCGGCGGCGCGCTGGCGCAGGAAGTCGTCAAGATCGGCTACTCCGGCCCGCTGTCCGGCGGCGCCGCGCTGTACGGCAAGAACGTGCTGCTCGGCATGGAAATGGCGGCCAACGAAATCAACGCGCAGGGGCTGGAGGTCGGCGGCAAGAAATACAAGATCGAAATCGTCCCGCTCGACGACAAGTACAACCCGAGCGAAACCGGCATCAACGTGCAGCGCCTGGTGCAGCAGCACAAGACGCCGGCGGTGCTGGTGCCGCATTCGGGCGGCATCTTCGCGGTGCAGGCATTCAACGAAAAGTCGGACGTGATCCTGCTCGCCTACAGCAGCCTGGCGGCGATCACCGAGCGCGGCAACAAGATGACGATCCGCATCCCGCCCGAGATCAACGGCTACGTGAAGCCGTTCATCAACTACCAGATGGGCAAGTACGGCAAGAACGTCGGCCTGGCGCCGGCCGACCACGACTATGCGAAGGCCTGGACCGCGCTGTTCAAGCCGGCCTGGGAAGCGGCCGGCGGCAAGGTGGTGTCGGAAAACCCGATGTCGTACAACAAGTCGACCGACTTCTACAGCGGCGTCTCGCGCGTGCTGCAGGCCAAGCCGGACGTGCTGTTCATCGGCGGCGCGTCGGAGCCGTCGGCGCTGGTCGCCAAGCAGGCGCGCGATCTCGGCTTCAAGGGCGGCTTCGTCGTGATGGACCAGGCCAAGCTGGATGAAATGGCCAAGGTGGTCGGCGGCTACGGCCCGCTGGAAGGCTCGATCGGCGTGCTGCCGCTGTCCGACGACGAACGCGAGCCGGCCAAGCGGTTCGTCGAAAAATTCAAGAAGCTGAATCCGGACCGCACGCCGAGCACCGAAATGTCGCTCAACTACACCGCCGTGCACATGACCGTGGCGGCGATGAAGCTGGCCGGCAGCGTGACCGACGCCAAGGCGATCCGCGCGCAGATGGACAAGGCCGCCAAGAGCCTGGACAAGGAGCACAACCCGAACCAGATCGATGGCGTCAACGAGCGCGGCGGCGTGCTCAATGCCGGCGTGATCGCGGTGGTCGAGAACGGCAAGGTCAAGGGCGTCAACATGAGCTCGCTGGCCGGCAACTAGGCGCAAGCGGCCAATCGACCGGCACCGCCCCAGCGATGGGCCGGTGCCGGTTTTGCTTCATGCGTGCGTATCGGCGCGCACGGCGTAGCGCCGGGGGATGTTGGCGCGTGCCGCAGCGCCATGCGCCATTTCGACCACACACAGTTTATTCAAGTGGGAGTATAGGCAAAAATGCTGCCGTTCCCGCAGGTTTTTAGCGCATCTTAAAAAATACTCATATCAGTATGATGGCAATGCACACATTGCCCGTCGCTGCCGCGCGACATTGCCGCCGATCCGGCGCGGCATTTTCCCCGTATCCTGATACGCTGCCGTTTCCGGCAATCAACCCGCTGCCGGCTGCGGCGACACCGGCACCACCATCGAATATACCGTGTGGTATATTTATTGTACTAAGTGGTATATTCTGCCAACGACGCACAAACGAATTTCGTCCGGGGGCTTGTCCGACATGAAGAAAAATAAAATCCAGGAGGCGCAACAGCACCGGCAAGCCATCGTCGAGGGAGTGCATGACCAGAAGCGCGAGCGCATCCTCGAGGTGGCGGAGGAGCTGTTTTTCAGGCGTGGCTACGCCGGGACCACGATCGCCGACATCGTCGACCAGCTCGGCGTCACCAAACCCTACCTGTACTACTACTTCCCGAGCAAGGACAGCATCTATGAAACGCTGTGCCTGCGCTCGTCGCACGCCTGCCTGACGGCGATGCACTTCGAGCCGGACGACCCGCGCCCGGCGGCGGAAAAGCTGCGCGAAGGCCTGCAGCGCTTCGCCAGCGCCAACATCCAGTATTTCAAATCCGGCACCTTCGCCTACCGCGAGAGCGCGGTGCGGCATCCGGCGATGGACCGCAAGGTGCGCGCGCTGGCGCGCCGCTTCTACCAGGAATTGCGCGAGCTGCTGGAGCAGGGGCGGCGCGACGGCGACCTCGATTTCGTCGACACCAAGTTCACCGCGATCGGCATCGGCAGCATCGCCGGCTTCCTGTACACCTGGTACAAGCCGGACGGTGCCATCGGCCCCGACGAAATGGTCGAGCAGCTGATGCACCTGCTGCTGAAGATCGCCGGCGCCAGGGAAGTGCCCGAGCCGTCCTGATCCTTCCGAACCGGCCCGCCGCCTGTCGGCGGGCGCATCTTCACGAGATTTTCCGCATGAGCATACAGAAGCTGTTGATCGCCAACCGCGGCGAGATATCGATACGCATCGCGCGCGCCTGCGCCGAGCTGGGCATCGCCACGGTGGCGGTGTATTCCGAGGACGACGCCGCCTCGCTGCACGTGCGCCGCGCCGACGATGCGCGCCCGTTGTCCGGCGTCGGCGCGGCGCCGTATCTCGACATCGCCCAGATCGTCGAGGCGGCGCGCGCCGCCGGCTGCGACGCGATCCATCCGGGCTACGGCTTCCTGTCGGAGAACGCCGATTTCGCGCGCGCCTGCGCCGCCGCCGGCATCCTGTTCGTCGGCCCGGCGCCGGAAGTGCTGGAACTGTTCGGCGACAAGGCGGCGGCGCGCAAGCTGGCCGAAAGCCAGCAGGTGCCGGTGGTGGCCGGCACCGGCGCCGCCAGCCTGGAACAGGTACGCGCGTTCATGGCCTCACTCGGACCGGATGCCGCGATCATGATCAAGGCGCTGGCCGGCGGCGGCGGACGCGGCATGCGCGCGGTCCATGACGCGAATGAAGTGGCGCCGGCGTACGCGCTGTGCCAGGCCGAGGCGCAGGCGGCGTTCGGCAACGGCGCGCTGTACGCGGAACAGCTGGTGCGGCGCGCGCGCCACATCGAAATCCAGGTGATCGGCGACGGCAGCGGCGCCGTCAGCCAGCTCGGCGAGCGCGAATGCACGCTGCAGCGGCGCAACCAGAAGCTGATCGAAATCGCCCCCAGCCCGAGCCTGGCGCCGCCTGTGCGCGCGCGCATCGCCGACGCCGCGCTGCGGCTGGCGGCGGCAGTGCGCTACCGCGGCCTGGGCACCTTCGAATTCCTGCTCGACGCCGACGCGCCGGCGGAGGAGGCGCGTTTCACCTTCATGGAAGCCAATCCGCGGCTGCAGGTCGAGCACACCGTGACCGAGGAAGTGACCGGCGTCGACCTGGTCAAGACCCAGCTGCTGCTGGCGCAGGGCAAGAGCCTGGCCGAGCTGAACCTGACGCAGGCCGAGATCCCGGCGCCGCACGGGTTTGCGATGCAGCTGCGGATCAACATGGAAACCATGAACGCGGCTGGCGAGGCACGCCCGGCCGGCGGCACGCTGGCGGCGTTCGAGCCGCCGTCCGGGCCCGGCATCCGGGTCGACAGCTTCGGCTACGCCGGCTACACCACCAGTCCGCATTTCGACTCGCTGCTGGCCAAGCTGATCGTGCACGTACGCGCGGCGTCGTACGCCGAACTGGCGGCGCGCGCCTATCGCGCGCTGTGCGAATTCCGTGTCGATGGCGTCGCCACCAACATCCCGCTGCTGCAGGCGCTGCTCGGCCATCCGGCAGTGGTCGCCAACGACGTCCACACCCGCTTCGTCGAGGACCACATCGGCGAGCTGCTGGTGGCGGCGGCTGCGCCGCACCGGCGGCTGTACGTCGC
>JBAUJK010000355.1:0-13455 GCA_049683695.1 Burkholderiaceae bacterium | reverse complement strand
CTAAAATAGCTGGCTAAGCGAAATCTTTCGATCTTTTCCTCTTTCCTATCATGTCCAATCCAAAACGCGCGATCCGCAACATCGCCATCATCGCCCACGTCGATCACGGCAAGACCACGATGGTCGACCAGCTGCTGCGCCAGGCCGGCACCTTCCGTGAAAATCAGCACGTCGATACGCGCGTGATGGATTCCAACGACCTGGAAAAGGAACGCGGCATCACCATCCTGTCGAAGAACTGCGCGGTCGAATACGAAGGCACCCACATCAACATCGTCGACACCCCGGGCCACGCCGACTTCGGCGGCGAGGTCGAGCGCGTGCTGTCGATGGTCGATTCCGTGCTGCTGCTGGTCGACGCGGTCGAAGGCCCGATGCCGCAGACCCGCTTCGTCACGCGCAAGGCGCTGGCGCTGGGCCTGAAGCCGATCGTCGTGATCAACAAGATCGACCGCCCGGGCGCGCGCCCGGACTGGGTCATCAACGCCACCTTCGAACTGTTCGACAAGCTCGGCGCCACCGAGGAACAGCTGGACTTTCCGGTGGTGTATGCGTCCGGCCTGAACGGCTTCGCCGGGCTGCAGCCGGACGTGCGCGGCGGCGACCTGAAGCCGCTATTCAACGCCATCCTGCAGTATGTGCCGGTGCGCGACGACGACGTCGACGGCCCGCTGCAATTGCAGATCTGCTCGCTCGACTATTCGTCGTATGTCGGCAAGATCGGCATCGGACGCATCAGCCGCGGCCGTGCCCGGCCGCTGCAGGACGTGGTCATCATGAACGGCCCCGACGATACGCCGCAGAAGGCGCGCATCAACCAGGTGCTGACCTTCAAGGGACTGGACCGGCAACTGGTGGACGAAGCGGTGGCCGGCGACATCGTGCTGATCAACGGCATCGACGAACTCGGCATCGGCAGCACGGTATGCGCCGCCGACGCGCCGGAGGCGCTGCCGATGCTGAAGGTCGACGAGCCGACGCTGACGATGAATTTCATGGTCAACAGCTCGCCGCTGGCCGGCCGCGAAGGCAAGTTCGTCACCAGCCGCCAGCTGCGCGAACGGCTGGAGCGCGAACTGAAATCGAACGTCGCGCTGCGCGTGGAGCCGACCGGCGACGACACCACTTTTGAAGTGTCGGGCCGCGGCGAACTGCACCTGACGATCCTGCTGGAAAACATGCGGCGCGAAGGCTACGAGCTGGCGGTGTCGCGCCCGCGCGTGGTGTTCAAGATGGTCGACGGTGTGCGCCACGAGCCGTTCGAGCTGCTGACGGTCGACATCGAGGAAGGGCACCAGGGCGGCGTGATGGAAGAACTGGGCCGCCGCCGCGGCGACCTGCAGGACATGCAGCCGGACGGCAAGGGCCGGGTGCGGCTCGAATACCGGATCCCGGCGCGCGGCCTGATCGGCTTCCAGAGCGAATTCATGAACCTGACGCGCGGCACCGGCCTGATGAGCCACATCTTCGACGACTACGCACCGGTCGACCCGAGCAAGGGTGAACTGGCCGGGCGTCGCAACGGCGTCTTGGTGTCGCAGGAAGACGGCGCCGCGGTGGCGTATGCGATCTGGAAGCTGCAGGACCGCGGCCGCATGTTCGTGGTGCACAACGATCCGGTCTACGAAGGCATGATCATCGGCATCCACTCGCGCGACAACGACCTGGTGGTCAACCCGATCAAGGGCAAGCAGCTGACCAACGTGCGCGCTTCCGGTACCGACGAAGCGGTGCGACTGGTGCCGCCGGTGCAACTGTCGCTGGAGTACGCGGTCGAGTTCATCGAGGACGACGAACTGGTCGAGATCACGCCGAAAAGCATCCGCTTGCGCAAGCGCCACCTGAAGGAGCATGAGCGCAAGAAGGCTGCGCGTGAAGCAGCATAATCAGGAGTATATTCGAAATTTGACCGGTTGACGCCCGGTGTGGACGGCTTGCATGGGGAGTATCTTATGCAAGCCGTTTTTGCGACTGGCGCCGTGTTCCGTTTTCGGCGCTGCCTCGTTCCTTGTTCTGGTCTTTCGTTGCCGTATCGCCGCCGATGCCATCCTCGATTTCCCATACCCGCGCCATCCTGCTGATGGTGTGCGCTGCGACGCTGTGGAGCATCGCCGGCGTGTTGACACGCCGGCTGGATGCCGCGCAAGGCTTCGAGGTGACGTTCTGGCGCAGCGTGTTCGCCGCGCTGTTCGTGGCGCTGGCGCTGGCCTGGCAACAGCGCGGCGGCTTGTGGATGACGCTGCAGCGACTGGGCTGGCCGGGGCTGGTGTCGGGGCTGATGTGGTGCGTGATGTTTTGCTGTTTCATGATCGCGCTGACCATGACCACCGTGGCCAATACGCTGATCGTGATGAGCGTGTCGCCGTTGCTGACCGCGCTGCTGGCGCGGCCGTTGCTACGGCAGCGGATCGCACGGCGCACCTGGCTGGCGATCCTGTTCGCCGGCGCCGGCATGGTATGGATGTTCGCCGGCAGCCTGTCCCAGGTCGGGCCGCGCGAACTGGCCGGCATGGCGATCGCATGCGGTGTGCCGCTGGCGGCGTCGATCAATGTGATCACGATGAAAAAATCCGGGCAGGCGGTCGATCTCGTGCCGGCGGTGATGATGGGCGGCGTGTTCTCGGCGCTCTTGATGCTGCCGCTGGCGTGGCCGCTGCAGGCGTCGGCGCATGACATCGGCATCCTCGCCACGCTCGGCGTGTTCCAGCTCGGCTTGCCGTGCATGCTGATGGTGATCGCGGCACGTTCGCTGGCGGCGCCGGAACTGTCGCTGCTGGCGCTGATCGAAGTCGTGCTGGGGCCGCTGTGGGCCTGGCTTGGCGCCGGTGAAACGCCGCCACCGCAAACGCTGGTCGGTGGTGCGATCGTGGTCGCGGCATTGGTCGGCAACGAGCTCGCCGCGATGCGCGGCGGCCTGCCACTACCGGAAAATTCCACCGGCTGAGCGCACGCTGCGCTCCGCATGCCCAACCGCCATCAAGGGCGGTTTTTTTTGCCATGACTGGCCACATCCGGGGCGCCCGCGTGGTCCAAGGTGTTTGCCACGCCGGCCAGCCCGGCAGCCCGCTCGAATCGAACGATGTCGAATCCACAACCGCGGCGACAGCCTGTCGCCGTCCGATCGCAAGCTGTCGGACGTGATCGTCGCCCATCAACAAGGACCGGGCCGCCTATTCCGCGACCGAGCTGGCGCAGCTGGCCGGAGTCTCCTTCGAATCGCCGCTGTTCAATCTGGACCGGGTGACGCAGGCGGAAGACCAGCATCCGCGTTTCACCAGTCATGTCGAAACCGACATCCACAACCTGACGACCACGCTGGAGCTTCTGAAGAACGCGCGCCGCATCTGGGTGGTCGGCTATCGCAACGGCTCTGCCAGCGCCTTTTACGCCCATGCGTTGTTTTCCCACGCCAAGGCCGATGTCTCGCTGATCAACGAAGCGGCCAGCAAGAGCGCCGACGTGCTGGTCGGTATGGAAAAGCGCGACGTCCTGTTTGCGGTCGACTTCCGCCGCCGCACCCGGCTGCTGCCGAAGGTGGTCAGGGTGGCGCGCGAGGCCGGGGCATCGGTGGTGCTGCTAACCTATCGTTATCGGATGTCGCCTCGCTGGCGGATTTGGTGCTGCATTGTTCAACGCAGGGTTCGACCATCTTTGGCTCCTACGTGGAGGCGATCAGCATCGTGAATTATCTGGGGATGGAGCTGGTGACCGACGCTCACGCCAGTCCCTGTACGCACATGCAGCGTATCGAGCGTATTCACCAGTTGCTAGACGACCTTGACGAATAACCCACTTTTCATGGAAAGAGAAATGTCCGCGATACCCGTCATTACCGTTGATCTGTTTTTGAATCCCGTCCTCGACCGCAGTGCTGACTATGGCGCCGCGCGCGGCGAAATTCTCGGCCAGCGTGCGTTGGCTGTCGCCAGATCCGACATCCAGTCATGGCCCGGCTACGCTGTCACCCCGCTGCAGGAACTGACGGGCATCGCGCGGCAAATCGGCGTTGCCAGCGTCCAGTACAAGGATGAAGGTGGGCGCTTTGGCCTCGGTAGCTTCAAGGCGCTGGGTGGCGCCTATGCGGTCGCGCGCCTGTTGTGCCGGGTGATCGGTGAACGGTTGGGACGATCGGTGACGACCCAGGAGCTGCTGGCCGGCGCGCACCGTGATCTGGCGAAGGACGTGACCGTGACCTGCGCCACCGACGGCAATCACGGTCGCTCGGTGGCTTGGGGTGCGCAACTGTTCGGCTGCCGCTGTGTGATTTATATCCATGCCACGGTCAGCGAAGGGCACCGCCAGGCGATCGAGCATTACGGCGCGCAGGTGGTGCGCACCGCCGGTAACTACGACGACGCGGTGCGGCAGGCTGACGCCGATGCCAAGGCGCTCGGACGCTTCGTCATTTCCGACACCTCCTATGAAGGTTACATGGATGTGCCGCGCGACGTCATGCAGGGTTACCAGCTGATGGTGGGAGAAGCGGTGCAACAGGCCGGTCAGATGCCGACCCACGTCTTCATCCAGGGTGGCGTTGGTGGTCTGGCGGCTGCCGTCTGCGGCTACTTCTGGGAGCGCCTGGGCGGTGCCCGCCCGCGCGTGATCGTGGTCGAGCCGGAGCGCGCCGACTGCCTGATGCGGAGCGCCCGCAGCGGCAAGATCACTGCGGTGCATGGCGATCTGGATACCTTGATGGCCGGGCTCGCGTGCGGCGAAGTGTCGCTGCTGGCCTGGAACATCCTGGAGGCGGGCGCCGATGCCTTCGCCGTGATCGCGGACCAGGCCGCAATCGACACCATGCGCTTGCTGGCGACGCCGGCGGCCGGCGACCCGGCGATCGTCGCCGGCGAGTCGGCGGTGGCCGGGCTGGCGGCGGCCCTAGGCGTGGCGCAGAACGGCCAGCAATGTGCGGCGCTCGGCATCGATGCCAATAGCCGTCTGATGTTCTTCGGCAGCGAGCGCGATACCGACCCGGCGCTGTATCAGAAACTGGTCGGCCGCAGTGGCGCCGAGGTGCTCGCGGCGGCAGGGGGGCCGGCATGACGACGGCAGCGATCAACGGCGAGCGCCTGCTGGCTTCGCTGGCCGTGCTGAGCACGATTGGCGGCCTGTCATTTCATCTGAGACACGTCGCCGAGCAGGTGAGGAAAGGCCGCCTCGCGGCGGCCTTGGACTGGCGGAGCCGGGCGTAACCTCTCCCGGTTTCCTTACGCGGCGGCGGTTGCGGGGGTCGGTGCCGCTGCCTGCGCCTTCAGCACGTCGGCGATCGCGCCGAACAACTGGTCGACCTGGTTCTTTTCGATTACCAGCGGCGGCGACAGCGCGATGATGTCGCCGGTGGTGCGGATCAACACGCCCTTTTCCCAGAAGCACTTCAGGAACACGTCGAAGGCGCGCGCGGTCGGCTTGCCGGCGATCGGCTCCAGTTCGATGCCGCACACCAGTCCGAGATTGCGGATGTCCTTGACGAATGGCAGGCCTTTCAGGCTGTGTGCTGCCTCCTCGAAGTAGGGCGCCATTGCCGCCGCACGGTCGAACAGGTGCTCGCTCTTCAGCACGTCGATGGTGGCCACCGCGGCGGCGGCGGCCAGCGGATGGGCGCTGTAGGTGTAGCCGTGCGAAAACTCGATTGCGTTGTCCGGCGCCGCCGCCATGAAGGCGTCGTGAATGTCCTGGCGCACCAGCACCGCGCCCATCGGCACCGCGGCGTTGGTCAGGCCCTTGGCGCAGACGATCATGTCCGGCACCACGCCGAAGTAGTCGGCCGCGAACGGTGCGCCGAGGCGGCCGAAGCCGGTGATCACCTCGTCGAAGATCAGCAGGATGCCGTATTTGTCGCAGATCGCGCGCAGCTTCTGTAGATAGCCCTTGGGCGGCAGGATCACGCCGGTCGAGCCCTGCACCGGTTCGACGATCAGCGCCGCCACCGTGGCCGGATCGTGCAGCGCCAGCACGCGCTGCTCGAATTCGTCGGCCATCTCGGCGCCGTGTTCCGGCAGGCCGCGGGTGAAGGCGTTCCTGCCGATGTCCAGCGGATGGCGCAGGTGGTCGACGTCCGGCAATGCCGGGCCGAAATGCTTGCGGTTGCCGGCGATGCCGCCGACCGACACGCCGCCGAAGCCGACTCCGTGATAGCCGCGCTCGCGCCCGATCAGGCGTGTCTTGAACGCGTTGCCGCACACCTTGTGGTAGGCCAGCGCGATCTTCAACGCACTGTCGACGCCTTCCGAACCGTCGTTGCAGAAGAACACCCGGTTCAAGCCTTCCGGCGCAATCGAGACCAGTGCGCTGGCCGCCTCGAACGCCTTCGGATGGCCCATCTGGAAGGTCGGCGCGAAATCCATCGTCGCCGCCTGCTGCTGGATCGCGGCGACGATCTTCGGATGCGCGTGGCCGGCGTTGACGCACCACAGGCCGGCGGTGCCGTCCAGGATCTGGCGGCCGTCGTCGCTGGTGTAGTACATGCCGGAGGCTGCCGCCAACAGGCGTGGCTTGCGCTTGAACTGGCGGTTGGCGGTAAACGGCATCCAAAAATGTTCGGTGTTGATGCTGGAATTCGACATGGCGACGCCTTTCTCTACAGGAAATGAAGGAAGGAGAGACTGTTCATGGTAGTCCTTTTGCCGCCGCCGCGGTAGGTCGGCACGGGCGCCGCGCCGACCCGGCCGGTACAATATCGCTTTTGCCCGCATCGCCGCCTTGAAGCCCGTCACCCTGCCCGCGCGCCGCCTGTCGGTAGCGCCGATGATGGACTGGACCGACCGCCACTGCCGCGTCTTCCATCGCCAAATCACCCGCCATACCTGGCTGTACACCGAAATGGTGACCACCGGCGCGCTGCTGTACGGCGACGTCGCGCGCCATCTCGACTTCAGTGCCGAGGAGCATCCGGTCGCGCTGCAGCTGGGCGGCAGCGAACCGGCCGACCTGGCGCAGGCGGCCCGGCTCGGCCAGCAATGGGGTTACGACGAAATCAACCTGAACTGCGGCTGCCCGTCGGAACGGGTGCAGAAAGGCGCGTTCGGCGCCTGCCTGATGGCCGAGCCGCAGCTGGTCGCCGATTGCGTCAAGGCGATGCGCGACGCGGTGTCGATCGACGTCACGGTCAAGCACCGGATCGGCATCGACGCGATGGATTCCTACGAATTCGTGCGCGACTTTGTCGGCACGGTGGCCGCGGCCGGCTGCGCCACCTTCATCGTGCATGCGCGCAGTGCGATCCTGAAAGGGCTGAGCCCGAAGGAAAACCGCGAAATCCCACCGCTGCGCTATGAGAGCGCGTACCGGCTGAAGCGCGATTTCCCGCAGCTCGAAATCATCGTCAACGGCGGCATCAAGTCGCTGGCCGAGATCGACGCCCATCTGCAGCAGGTGGACGGCGTGATGCTGGGGCGCGAGGCCTACCACAACCCCTATCTGATGGCGGCGTTCGACGCCCGCTATTACGGCGATTCCGCCGCTCCGCGCAGCCGCGCCGAAGTGTTGCAGGCGCTGCAGCCCTACGTCGAGGCGCAGTTGCGGCGCACGCGCGAAGCCGGCGCCGGGCCGAAACTGAACAGCATCACGCGCCACCTGCTGGGACTGGCTACCGGCCAGCCGGGCGCGCGCCTGTTCCGGCAGACGCTGTCCGATTCGAAGCGGCTGGCCGCCGGCGACGCCGGCCTGCTGCTGGAAGCCTGGACGCGGGCGCAACGGGCCGCCGCCTGATTCCCCCGCATCGGTGGCCGCGTGGCATGGAAGCTGCATGCCAGCGGGTTTTCACGAACCCGAGCGGAGGTCTTCCATGCCGACCACTCACGGCAAGAAACACGACAAGGTAGGCCAGAACGTCGAAAAACTGGTGCATGAATGGGAGCGCGACGGCTCCATCGGCAGCTCGCATCCGCCGACCAAGAAAAAGGCGATCAAGCAGGCGGTGGCAATCTCGCTGAAGAAGGCCGGCAAGAGCAAGTATCAGAAGGGCAGCGCCAAACATTAGGGAGGGGTCTGCCGGAAGTCTGCGCCATTCCGGCGCAAGCCGGAATGACGGACTCAAGACGGGAGCGCGTCAATATTCCTTCAGCCGGTTGTACAGCGTCTTCAGGCTGATGCCCAGCGTGCTTGCTGTCTGCCGTTTGTCGCCGCCGAAATGTTTCAGCGTGGCCAGAATGATTTCGCGCTGCGCGTCGGCCAGCGGCATGCCGACGAAGAAATTCAGATAGCCTTCGCGCGGGCAGGCCGGGCGCGGCGGCGGGGCCGCCAAGTATTCTTCCATTTCCAGCGTGCCGGTCGACAGGATGAAGGCGCGCTGTACCACGTTCTTCAATTCGCGCACATTGCCCGGCCACGGATGGGCGCAGGCCATTTCCAGCGAGCGCCGCGAAAAGCCCTTGCGCGTGCCTTCCTTGCTGTTCAGCAGCGCCAGGAAGTGGTGCGCCAGCAGTTCGATGTCGCCGTTGCGTTCGCGCAGCGGCGGCACGCGCAACGGGAATACCGCCAGCCGGTACATCAGGTCTTCACGCAGATTGCCTTGACGCACCGCCGATGCCAGTTCGCGGTTGGTGGCGGCGATCAGCCGGAAATCCACCTTCACTTCCTGGTCGCCGCCGACCCGCATGAAGCGGCCGGACTCCAGCACCCGCAGCAGCTTGACCTGCATGTCGACCGGCATCTCGGTGATCTCATCGAGAAACAGCGTGCCGTCGGCCGCGTGCTCGAAATAGCCGATGTGCTGGCGTTGGGCGCCGGTGAAGCTGCCCTTTTCATGACCGAACAGCGCCGCCTCGATCAGGTGCGGCGGGATTGCGCCGCAATTGACGGTGATGAAGGCATGCTTGCGGCGCGGGCTCTTCTGGTGGATCGTCTGCGCGATCAATTCCTTGCCGGTACCGGATTCACCGACCAGAAGCACGGTGGCATCGGTGGCGGCGACCTTGTCGATCTGCCGGTACAGCGCGTCCATTGCCGGCGACGATCCGTACAGCAGGCCGAAACGCTTCAGCGCGCGACCGGCGTTCATGGCAGTACGTCCGGAGCAGCGTGATCGGGAGGCATGGCTGTAAGCATTACTGGCGTCAAGTAATTTTTACCGGACCGGCGGCCGCCGTCGGCGCCCGCCGCCGCTGACGAAGGGCTGGCACGCAACCTGCACGCGTTTGTCCTGCGGGCCGGGGTCGACAGCGACGCGGCCGGTAAGCGCATTCCGATGGACCAAATCAAAAGGTGAACACATGAAATCATTTCCGAAAATTTCCAGCCTCGTGCTGGCCGTGGCTGCCCTCGGCTTGACGATGACCGGTTGCAACCGCGGCGCCGACAACGCTCCCAGCTCCCCTGGCATGTCTGGCGCTCCCAGCAGCGGTGGCGGCACTGCCGGTAGCACTGGCTCCGGCATGGGCACCGGCGGCACCAGCGGTAGTACCGGCAGCAGCGGGACCGGCAGCAGCAGCGGAACCGGCGGCACCAGCGGCGGCGGTGCCGGCGGCGGCACCGGCACCTCGCGATAGTGGAATAGATAGGGAAATCGGCATTGCGTTCCGATAGCCCGGAACTTGCCTAAGAACTAATGGAAAAACCCACGGTCAAGGAAAGGAGGGCCATTTAACTGAAAGGAACAACAATGACCGAGACTTCCAGAAGTTCGAAATATTTCCTCGCGTTGCTGGTCGCCGGCGTTGCGCTGGTCGGCTGCAACCGCAATTCCAGTGAAACCGGGCAAGAGAGCCCACCCGCCAGCACGGCGCCGGCCACTCCGGCGCCGCCGCCGGCTGAGACCGCACCACCGCCGGCACCCACTCCTGCTCCGGCTCCCGATACTTCCAGCGCCACGCCTCCGGCCAGCGGCAGTGCCGCCGGTACCGCATCCGACACGGCCAGCAAGGCCGGCGACGCGGTCGAGGACAGCGTGATCACGGCCAAGGTCAAGGCGGCGCTGCTGGCCGATTCGACCGTCAAGGGCACCGACATCAACGTCGACACCAGTCAGGGTACCGTGACGCTGTCGGGCAACGTCGACAGCCAGGCCCAGATCGACAGCGCGCTGCGCATCACGCAAGGCATCGACGGCGTCAAGAACGTCGACAACAAGCTGGCCGTCAAGGCCGGCTAGCGCGCCGCCGCTGCGCATACACGCCGGCCGCGCGCTCCGCCATTCGATGCGGACCGCGGCCGACGTCCATCGGCTGCTCCCGGCAGCGTTCTCGATAAAGGAAAACCTGTTCCATGCCGCATGTGCTGATTGTCGACGACGTTCCGAATACCCGAGAAGCGTTGAAGGAAATCATCGTCGCCGAAGACTGCAGCGTCGCTCAGGCCGACGGCGTGCGCGCCGCCCGCGAACAGGTGGTGCGGCAGCGGCCGGACGTGGTGCTGATCGACCTGAAGCTACCGGATGGCAACGGTATCGATCTGTTCAACGAGCTGAACTGCCGGCCCGGTGTCGAGATCGTGCTGATCACCGGCCATGCCAGCGTAGAGACCGCGGTCGAGGCGCTGCGTCTGGGCGCCGCCGATTATCTGACCAAGCCGATCAACCTGCGCCGACTGCAGTCGCTGCTGGCGCGCGTGCCGCGCACCGCCGACCTGAAGCACGAGATCGGCGAACTACGCGGGGAGCTGCGCCGCCTCGGGCATTTCGGCGGCATGCTCGGGACGTCGCCGGCGATGCAAAAACTGTACAACCAGATCGGCCGGGTGGCACCGACCGAGGCGACCGTGCTGCTGCTGGGCGAATCCGGCACCGGCAAGGAAATGGCGGCGCAGACCATCCACGAGCTGAGCCTGCGGCAGAAGCAGCCGTTCCTGCCGGTCAATTGCGGCGCCATTTCGCCGCAACTGATCGAAAGTGAGATCTTCGGCCACGAAAAAGGCAGCTTCACCGGCGCCGACCGCCAGCACAAGGGCTATTTCGAGCGCGCCAGCGGCGGCACGCTGTTCCTCGACGAAATCACCGAGATGCCGATCGAGCTGCAGGTCAAGCTGTTGCGGGTGCTGGAATCCGGCTCCTTCATGCGCATCGGCGGTCACCAGGAACTGGAGACCGACGTGCGCATCATTGCCGCCAGCAATCGCGATCCGCTGGAGGCGGTGGAGCAGGGCGTGCTGCGGCTCGACCTGTACCACCGGCTGAACGTGTTTCCGCTGGAAATCCCGCCGTTGCGCGACCGCGGCGACGACATCGAACTGCTGGCGCGCGCCTTCCTCGACGAATTCAACCATGCGCACGGTACCGCCAAGCGGTTGGCGCCGGACGCGGCGGCGGCGCTGGCCGGCTACCACTGGCCCGGCAACGTGCGCGAACTGCGCAATCACATGCAGCGCGCCTTCATCCTGGCCGACCGCCTGATCGATGCCGCGCTACTGGCGCCATCGGCGGTGGCGGCGCCGCCGGCCGGCCTGACGCTGTCGATCGCGGTCGGCACTTCGCTGGCGGACGCCGACCGCCAACTGATCTTCGCCACGCTCGACTTGTGCGGCGGCGTCAAGAAGCGGGCCGCCGACATGCTCGGCATCAGCCTGAAGACCCTGTACAACCGGCTGGAGGAATACGGCCGCGGCAAGGGCGCGCCGGCGGCCGACGAAACGCTGTACGGCTGAAGCCCGGCGTCCGACTGTGCGCCGGCCGTCACTGGCGCGGCGCCAGGCTGGCCAAGACCACCAGCAGCTCGTCCGGCGCCACCGGCTTGGTCAGATGCATCTGGAAGCCGGCGGTCAATGCCTGGATGCGATCTTCCGGCTGCGAAAAGGCGGTCAGCGCCAAGGCAGGCAGCCGCTGCAGCGGCGCCTTGCCACGGCGCGCCTTCCAGGTGCGGATGCGGTGCAGCGCGGCGTAGCCATCCTCGCCCGGCATCGCGATGTCGCATACCAGCACGTCCGGCATTTCGGTGCTGCCGATCTGCGGTAGCCAGCGGAAGATCTCGGCGGTCGAGCCGGCCGCGAACACGCGCGCGCCGGCCGCGGTCAGCACCGCCGTCACCGCCTCGCGTGCTTCTTCCTGGTCGTCCAGCAGCAGCACGTTGCGTCCGGCCAGCGACGGTAGCCGGCGCGCGGAGTTGCCGTCGCCGTCGGCCATCGAGAACGCGTAGCTTTCCGGCTTGTCGCGCAGCGGCAGCCGCAGCGTGAAGCGCGCGCCCATCCCTTCGCCGGCGCTGGCGGCCTCGATGCGGCCGCCGTGCAACTCGACCAGGTGCTGTACCAGGAACAGGCCGAGCCCGAGGCCGCTGTGGCCACGGGTGCTGGAAGTGTCCTTCTGGCTGAAGCGGTCGAACAGGTGCGGCAAAAAGTCCGGCGCGATGCCGGCGCCGTTGTCGGCTACCGTGACGCTGACCTCGCCGGCCTTGCTGCCGGCGTCGACCTCGATGCGGCCGCCTTCCGGCGTGAACTTGACCGCGTTCGACATCAGGTTCCAGACCACCTGCTGGACGCGGTCGGGATCGCCGTCGATCTTTTCGCTGGCGATGTGGTAGCGGGTGGCGATCGCGATGTTCTTGGCGGCGGCCGCCTCGCGCACGCTTTCGACCGCGGCCTGGATCGCCGGCAGGATCGAGAACGGCCGTTTCACCAGCCGCAGCCGGCCGCTCATCATGCGCGTGACGTCCAGCAGATCCTCGATCAGCCGCACCTGCTGGTCGACGCCGGTGCGGATGCCGTGCAGCGCGCGCTGCGCCAGCGCCGGCGCGCCGGCCGCGTGCACCTGGTTTTCCAGCACGTGCGCCCAGCTCTGGATGCCGTTCAGCGGGCCGCGCAGTTCATGCGAGACGATCGCCAGGAATTCGTCACGCGCGCGCGCCGCGGTCTCGGCCTGGATGCGCGCTTCGCGCTCGCGCCGCAGCAGCTGCTCGCGTTCCTGTTCGAGCCGGGTGCGCTCGGTGACGTCGTAGGTGATCGCCAGCACCGATTCGACCCGGCCGTCGCGGTCGAACTCGGGAATCACGCGCACCGAAAAGAAGCGCGCCTGCTCGCCCAGCATCTGCGAAAAGCCGAACTGCTGCTCGGCGCCGCTCTCGAAGGCGCGGCCGACCATTGCGTCCCAGATCTTCACCGTCGGCGCCGGAAAGCCGAGCTCGGCCTTGGTCTTGCCAAGGCAGGCCGCCGGCGCGAACCCGAACGCGGCCTCGGCCGCCGGGCTGACGTACAGGTGGCGCATGTCGCGCCCGATGCGGGCGATCACGTCCGGCGAGTTTTCCACCAGCGTCTTGAACTCGCGCTCGCGGCGGTACAGCTGATCTTCGGCGCGGCGCAGGCGGGCGATGTCGCTGATCGCCGCGATCAGGTCGTGCTCGCGTCCGGCGCCGGGCTCCGGCGGCGCCGCCCGCGCCGCCTTGGCGTAGCGGCACAGGCGTTCGAGGGTTTCGCCGCTGACGAAATCGGTCAGGCGGCGCCCGCCGTTGGCGGCCGACAGCGCGAACGGTGCGGCGTGGCGGTCGTCGACGAAGCGCGGCCGGTAGTTGCCGTCGAGCTGCGCCAGCAGCACCGGCG
>JBAUJK010000354.1:0-2237 GCA_049683695.1 Burkholderiaceae bacterium | reverse complement strand
CGCCTGCTTCCTTCGGTATCTCGTCACCTTCCCATGGATTTCGCTTCCTTCCTGATCCAGACCCTGAACGCGGTCCAGTACGGGCTGCTGCTGTTTCTGATCGCCAGCGGCCTGACGCTGATCTTCGGCATCATGGGCATCATCAACCTGGCCCACGGCAGCTTCTACATGATCGGCGCCTATCTGGCGTTCGCGCTGAGCTCGGCGCTCGGCAGCCTGACGGCGGCGATCCTGCTCGGCGGCGTGCTGGCGTTCGTGTTCGGCTGGCTGCTGGAAAAGCTGCTGTTCCGCTTCTTCTATGCGCGCGACCACCTGCAGCAGGTGCTGATGACCTACGGCCTGATCCTGATCTTCGAGGAGGTGCGCAGCCTGACCGTCGGCGACGACGTGCATGGCGTCGCGGTGCCGGCCCTGCTGGATTTCTCGCTGCCGCTGTCGGCCGACATGTCGTATCCGGCGTACCGGCTGCTGATCTCGGCGGTGTGCCTGGTGCTGGCGCTGGCGATGTACTGGCTGATCCAGCACACCCGGCTGGGCATGACGATCCGCGCCGGCGCGTCGAATCGCGACATGGCGCAGTCGCTCGGCGTCGACATCGACCGCCTGTACCGGCTGGTGTTCGCCGCCGGCGTCGCGCTGGCGGCGTTCGCCGGAATGCTGGCGGCGCCGGTGTCGTCGCTGTATCCGGGCATGGGCAACCAGGTGCTGATCGTCTGCTTCGTGGTGGTGGTGATCGGCGGTATCGGCTCGGTCAAGGGCGCGCTGGCGGCGGCGCTGCTGATCGGCGCCGCCGACACCTTCGGCAAGGTGCTGTTTCCGCAGGCGGCCGGCATGCTGGTCTATCTGCTGATGGCGGCGGTGCTGCTGTGGCGTCCGCACGGCCTGTTCGGCCGGCCGGAACGCGGTTGAGGAGGGCGGCATGACGGCTTTCGTGACCGAACTGGAGCGCGCCCCGGCGCCGGCCGCCCGGCCCGCCATCGGCTGGCGGGTGCGGCTGGTGCTGCTGCTGGCGCTGGCGTGCCTGTTGGCGATGCCATTTGCCGGCTCCGATTTCTACATCAACCTGCTGACGCGCACCATGCTGCTGGCGGTGTTCGCGATGAGCCTGGATCTGCTGGTCGGGCACAGCGGCCTGGTCAGCCTCGGCCATGCCGCCTACTTCGGGTTGGGCGCCTATGTCGCCGCGCTGACCGTGCCGGAATACGAGCCCGGCAACCTGTGGACGACGCTGCTGCTGGCGACCGCGGTCGCGGCGGCGGCGGCGCTGGTGGTCGGCTTCTTCGTGCTGCGCACGACCGGCATCTATTTCATCATGGTGACGCTGGCGTTCGCGCAGATGATGTTCTTCCTGTTTCACGATACGCCGCTCGGGCGCGGCACCGACGGCGTCTACATCAACGTCAAGCCGGCAACCGGCCTCGGCTTCCTCGACCTCGACCGCGCCACCCATTTCTACTGGCTGGCGCTGGCAGTGCTGCTGCTGGCGTTCTTCCTGCTGCGGCGGCTGATGCATTCGAGCTTCGGCAGCGCGCTCGCCGGCATCCGCGAGAACGAGCACCGGATGCGCTTTCTCGGCTATCCGACCTTCGCCTACAAGCTGGCGGCGTTCACGCTGGCCGGCGCCTTGGCCGGGCTGGCCGGCTGCCTGCTGGCCTTCCACGGCGGCTTCGTCAATCCGGAGCTGCTGAACTGGCAGCAGTCGGGCGACGCGCTGTTCATGGTGATCCTGGGCGGCATGGGGCAGTTCTACGGCGCCGCGCTCGGCGCCTTCCTGTTCGCCGCGATGCAGGAGGGCTTTGGCCTCTTGACCAAGCACTGGCATCTGCTGATGGGCGTGGTGATCGTGCTGCTGGTGCTGGTCGCGCCGCGCGGCGTCGCCGGCCTGCTGGAAGGGAGGCGTGATGGACGCCAATGAAGCGCTGCTGGAAGCGGCCGGGCTCGGCAAGCGCTTCGGCGGGCTGGCGGCGGTCGACGGCGTCGGCTTGGCGCTCATGCGCGGCCAGGTGCACTGCGTGATCGGCCCGAATGGCGCCGGCAAGTCGACGCTGGTCAACCTTCTGTCGGGCGAGCTGCGGCCGGACGCCGGCGCGATCCGCCTGTCGGGGCGCGATATCACGCGGCTGCCGGCGGCGCGCCGCTCGCTGCTGGGGCTGGGGCGCAGCTTCCAGAAGACCAATGTGTTTCCCGCCTTTTCCGCGTTCGAGAACGTGCGGCTGGCGGCGCAGTCGCGCGCACCG
>JBAUJK010000353.1:0-5093 GCA_049683695.1 Burkholderiaceae bacterium | reverse complement strand
GCGCCGCCGCCACGCGGCCGGAGGCGCCGCGCACCGGCACCGCGATCGAGCGCAGGCCGACTTCCAGTTCTTCCTCGACGATCGCGTAGCCGGCCTGGCGCACGCCGGCCAGGATGTCGCGCAGTCGCTTTTCCGATACCACGGTGCGTTCGGTGAACGGCTTCAGTTCAACGTGCTGCAGGTAGGCGTGCAATTCGTCGTCCGGCAGGTGCGCCAGCATCGCGCGGCCGAGCGAGGTGCAATAGGCCGGCAGCCGGCTGCCGGCGTTCAGCGCGATCGACATGATGCGCGACGTCGCGGCGCGCGCGATGTACAGCACGTCGTTGCCGTCCAAGACCGCCAGCGACGACGATTCGTGCAGCGTGCGGCTGATGTCGTTCAGGCAGGGTTGCGCGGTCACCGCCAGCGGCGTCGATGACAGATACGAATAGCCGAGCGTCAGGATCTTCGGCGTCAGCGAAAAATTGTTGGCTTCCGAATCGGCGTAGCCGAGCTGGCGCAGCGTATGCAGGCAGCGCCGCACCGCCGCGCGCGGAATCCCGGTCTTGTGGCTGATCTGCGCGATCGTCAGGCTGCGCCGCTGTTCGCCGAAGGCGCGGATCACCGCCAGCCCGCGCGCCAGCGAGGTCATGAAGCTGGGATCGGCCAGCGCATCGATTTCTTCGGCGATGCTGGGCGGATTCGGGGTTGCGGCTTTCTTTTCGGCGGAGGCGGGCATGGCGGGAGGCTCGATGGAACGTGCGGAGTGGTGCGGTTGGCTCACATTAGTTCGTTGATCGCACAGCGTCAATTGGTTTTGCCGCTCCGGCGGGCGCGCTTGACGCTGGCAGAGGCTGTCGTTACACTCCAAGGTGTTCTATAAACAGACATTAGTGCGATTATCGCACAATTTAAGCGCAACGACCCACTCCAGCGGTCATTCTTGCCGGACGACAAAAGCCGCACCATGATCGACAAGATTTCCCATTCGCCGCAGGCGGCGCTGGCGGACATCCACGACGGCGCCACCGTGATGATCGGCGGCTTCGGCAATGCCGGCATGCCGGCGGCGCTGATCGATGCGCTGATCGAGCAGGGCGCGCGCGAGCTGACCATCGTCAACAACAATGCCGGCAATGGCGACACCGGGCTGGCGGCGCTCCTGAAGGCGCGGCGGGTGAAGAAGATCATCTGTTCGTTCCCGCGCCAGAGCGATTCGCACGTGTTCGACGCGCTCTACCGCGCCGGCGAGATCGAGCTGGAACTGACGCCGCAGGGCAACCTGGCCGAGCGCATCCGCGCCGCCGGCGCCGGCATCGGCGGCTTCTTCACGCCGACCGGCTACGGCACGCTCTTGGCCGAAGGCAAGGAAACGCGCGAGATCAACGGCCGCCACTATGTGCTGGAGTCGCCGATCCATGCCGATTTCGCGCTGATCAAGGCGCACCGCGGCGACCGCTGGGGCAACCTGGTGTACCGCAAGACGGCGCGCAACTTCGGCCCCATCATGGCGATGGCCGCCAAGTGCGCGATCGCGCAGGTGGACGAGGTGGTCGAGCTCGGCGCGCTCGACCCCGAGGCGATCGTCACGCCCGGCATCTTCGTGCAGCGCGTGGTGCGGGTGCAGGCGGAGGGCGCACGATGAAGCGCCTGACCCGCGACCAGATCGCCCAGCGTGTCGCCCGCGACATCCCGGAAGGCGCCTACGTCAACCTCGGCATCGGGCTGCCGACGCTGGTCGCCGCCCACCTGCCGCCCGAGCGAGAAATCTTCCTGCACAGCGAAAACGGCCTGCTCGGCATGGGGCCGCCGCCGGCGCCCGGCGCCGAAGACCCGGACCTGATCAACGCCGGCAAGCAGCCGGTCACGCTGCTGACCGGCGGCGCCTATTTCCACCATGCCGATTCGTTCGCGATGATGCGCGGCGGCCACCTCGACATCTGCGTGCTGGGCGCGTTCCAGGTATCGGTGCGCGGCGACCTCGCCAACTGGCACACCGGCGCGGCCGACGCGATTCCGGCGGTCGGCGGCGCGATGGATCTGGCGGCCGGCGCCAGGCAGGTGTTCGTAATGATGGAGCACCTGACCAAATCCGGCGACAGCAAGATCGTCGAACACTGCAGCTATCCGCTGACCGGCGTCGGCTGCGTCGACCGCATCTACACCGATCTGGCGGTGCTGGACGTGACGCCGGCCGGCCTCGTGGTGCGCGCGATCGTCGGCGACCTGCCGTTCGATCAGCTGCAGCACCTGACCGGCGTGCCGCTGCTGCCGCCGGATGCCGGATAATTGACCGGACCGGATTACTTTTTTATTGCAAACGACCAAGAAAGACCCATGAAACAAGCTCTTATCTGTGACGCCATCCGCACTCCCATCGGCCGCTACGGCGGCGCCCTGAAAGACGTGCGCGCCGACGACCTCGGCGCCATCCCGATCGCCGCGCTGATGGCGCGCAATCCCGGCGTTGACTGGGCGGCGATCGACGACGTGCTGTACGGCTGCGCCAACCAGGCCGGCGAAGACAACCGCAACGTCGCCCGCATGTCGGCGCTCCTGGCCGGCCTGCCGCCGGAAATCGGCGGCGCCACCATCAACCGCCTGTGCGGCTCCGGCATGGACGCGGTCGGCACTGCCGCGCGCGCCATCGCCTCCGGCGAAACCGCGCTGATGATCGCCGGCGGCGTCGAGTCGATGACGCGCGCGCCATTCGTGATGGGCAAGGCCGACAGCGCCTTTTCGCGCAATGCGGCGATCTACGACACCACGATTGGCTGGCGCTTCGTCAACCGCCTGATGAAGGCGCAGTACGGCGTCGATTCGATGCCGGAAACTGCCGAGAACGTCGCCGACGACTACAAGATCAGCCGCGCAGACCAGGACCGCTTCGCGCTGGCCAGCCAGGGCAAGGCCGCGGCCGCCCAGCAGAACGGGGCGCTGGCCGGCGAAATCACGCCGGTCACGATCCCGCAGAAGAAGGGCGATCCGGTCGTGGTGACGCAGGACGAGCATCCGCGCGCCACCAGCATCGAGGCGCTGGCGAAGCTGAAGCCGATCGTGCGGCCGGACGGCACCGTCACCGCCGGCAACGCGTCCGGCGTCAACGACGGCGCCTGCGCGTTGCTGCTGGCGTCGGAAGAAGCGGCGGCGCGGCACGGCCTGAAGCCGATGGCGCGCATTGTCGGCATGGCGACCGCCGGCGTGGCACCGCGCGTGATGGGCATCGGCCCGGCGCCGGCCTCGCAAAAGCTGCTGCAGCGGCTCGGCATGAAAATCGATCAGATCGACATCATCGAACTGAACGAAGCCTTCGCATCGCAAGGGCTGGCGGTGCTGCGCATGCTGGGCGTCGCCGACGACGATCCGCGCGTCAACCCGTACGGCGGCGCGATCGCGCTCGGCCATCCGCTCGGCATGAGCGGCGCGCGGCTGGTGACCACCGCCGCCCACCAGTTGCAGAAGACCGGCGGCCGCTACGCGCTGTGCACGATGTGCATCGGCGTCGGCCAGGGTATCGCGCTGGTGATCGAGCGGGTGTAGGAATCCCGGCGGCGCGGTGCAGACACCGCGCCGCCGTGCGGCGCTACGATAACGATTTGCGGCGACCCACGCCGCGCAGGAGACCAAGATGCCGGAACCAGCGCAGTACCGCCGTCCTTTCCACGGCACCCAGCCCGACTATCTGTACGCGCCGTACGCGTCGACCGTCAAGCGCTCGCCCGGCAAGCCGCTGATCATCCTGCCGCAGTCGCTGTCGGAAGTGACCGGCCCGGTGTTCGGCCACGAGGACGTGCGGCCGGAGGACAGCGACCTGACGCGCCAGCATGCCGGCGAGCCGCTCGGCGAGCGGATCATCGTGACCGGCCGCGTGCTCGACGAGAACGGCCGGCCGGTGCGCAATTCGCTGGTCGAAATCTGGCAGGCCAATTCCACCGGCCGCTATCCGCACAAGAACGACAACCACGACGCCCCGCTCGACCCGAACTTTTCCGGCGGCGGCCGCGCGCTGACCGACGACCAGGGGCGTTATCGCTTCCTGACCATCAAGCCCGGCGCCTATCCGTGGGGCAACCACTACAACGCCTGGCGGCCGGCGCACATCCATTTTTCGCTGTTCGGCCATGCTTTCGCGACGCGCCTGATCACGCAGATGTACTTCCCCGGCGATCCGCTGCTGGACTTCGATCCGATGGTCAACGGGATTCCCGACGAGCGCGCACGCCGGCGCCTGATCTCGACGCTGGACTGGGAGGTGACCACGCCCGGCTACGCGCTCGGCTACCGCTTCGACATCATCCTGCGCGGCCGCGACGCTACGCCGATGGAGAAATGACATGAGCCTGCAAACCACTTCCTCGCAAACCATCGGCCCCTACCTGCATATCGGCACCGACTGGCTGAATACGCCCGACGTCGCCGGTCCGGACGTGCCGGGCGAGCGCATCGTGCTGCAGGGACGGCTCTTGGACGGCGACGGCAAGCCGGTCACCGACGGCCTGATCGAACTATGGCAGGCCGACGCCAAGGGCCGTTACGCGCATCCGGACGACCCGGCACACGTGCCTGGGCAGAGCGGCTTTCGCGGCTTCGGCCGGGTGCCGACCGACGGCCACGGCATGTTCCGCTTCACCACCATCAAGCCGGGCCGCGTGGCGGGCGCCGGCGGCCGGCTGCAGGCGCCGCACATCGCGGTCAACGTGTTCGCGCGTGGCCTGCTGAAGCAGCTGACGACGCGCGTGTATTTCCCCGGCGACGCCGCCAACGACGACGACCCGGTGCTGGAACGGGTGCCGGCCGAGCGGCGCGCGACGCTGATCGCGCGCGCCGGGACGGAAGATGGTGTGCTGGAATGGGACATCGTGCTGCAGGCCAGCAGCAGCCATCCGGACGAAACCGTGTTCTTCGACATCTGACGCCGTATCACCGGTTCGCCGCGCCATGAGCTCCGACCTGACCGCCGCAATGTTTTCGAGCGCCGCCATGGACGCGGCGTTCGGTCCGCACGCCTGCGTGCAGCGCATGCTCGACTTCGAGGCGGCGCTGGCGCAGGCCGAGGCGGCGCACGGCGTGATCTCGGAAGCGGCGGCGGTCGCGATCGCCGCCGCCTGCGATGC
>JBAUJK010000352.1:0-9207 GCA_049683695.1 Burkholderiaceae bacterium | reverse complement strand
GCACTGCAACGGTTTCGGGAGCGGGCGCCGGGGCCGGAGCGGAAGCGGCGGGTGCAGGCGCGGCAGCGGCGCCGGCACCTTCCTCCAGCGTCAGCACCAACGAGCCTTCGGCCACCTTGTCGCCGAGCTTGACCTTCAGTTCCTTGACCACGCCGGCATGGCTGGACGGAATTTCCATGCTGGCCTTGTCGGACTCGACCGTGATCAGCGACTGGTCCGCCTTCACCGTGTCGCCCGGCTTGACCAGCAGTTCGATCACTTCCACTTGCTTGAAATCGCCGATGTCGGGGACTTTGACTTCTACCATAGCCATCTCTTCGCTCCGTTATGCTCCCGCGCCCGCGTGGTCCAGACCGGACCGCAGCCGGTTCCCGCCGACGGGAACCGGCTCCGCCCTCGGGCGGGGAATTGAATTGTCAAGAGTTACGCCGCCGCCGGATTCGGCTTGTCAGGATTGATATTGTATTTTGCAATTGCCTGCGCCACCGTGTCGGCCGGGATCGTCCCTTCTTCGGCCAACGCCTTCAGCGCCGCCAAGGTGACGAAATGGCGGTTGACCTCGAAGAACTCGCGCAGCTTGGCGCGGGTGTCGGAGCGGCCGAATCCGTCGGTGCCGAGCACCCTGTAGCTGCGGCCCTTCGGCATGAAGGCGCGAATCTGCTCGGCGAAGGTGCGCATGTAGTCGCTGGTGGCGATGATCGGGCCGCTGGTGTCCTGCAGCGATTGCGTCACGTGCGCCACGCGCGCCGGCTGCTCCGGATGCAGCAGATTCCAGCGCTCCACCGCCTGGCCGTCGCGCGCCAGCAGCGTGAAGGATGGCGCCGACCAGATGTCGGCTTCGACGCCCCAGTCGTTCTTCAGCAGTTCGGCGGCGGCGATCGCTTCGCGCAGAATGGTGCCCGAGCCCATCAGCTGCACCCGCGGTCCGTCCTTCCGGCCGCCCGGCTGCAGCAGATACAGGCCCTTCAGGATGCCCTCTTCCTGCCCCGACTTGAACCCGGGCTGACTGTAGTTTTCGTTCATCAGGGTGATGTAATAGAACACGTCCTCCTGATTCTCGACCATCCGCCTCAGGCCATCGTGCACGATGACCGCCACCTCATGTGAGAAGGTCGGGTCGTACGGCACACAGTTCGGAATCGTCGATGCCACGACATGGCTGTGGCCGTCCTCGTGCTGCAAGCCTTCGCCGTTCAGCGTGGTGCGGCCGGCAGTGCCGCCTAGCAGGAAGCCGCGCGCGCGCATGTCGCCGGCGGCCCAGGCCAGGTCGCCGAAGCGCTGGAAGCCGAACATCGAGTAGTACGCATAGAACGGGATCATGATCCGGTTGTTCGACGAATACGAGGTGGCGGCGGCGATCCACGAGCACATGCCGCCGGCTTCGTTGATCCCTTCCTGCAGCAGTTGGCCGGCCTTGTCTTCGCGGTAGTACATCACCTGGTCGCGATCGACCGGCTCGTACAGCTGGCCTTGCTGGCTGAAGATGCCAATCTGGCGGAACAGGCCTTCGAGGCCGAAGGTGCGCGATTCGTCGACCAGAATCGGCACGATGCGCTTGCTCAGGTGCTGGTCGCGCAGCAGCACTGCGAGCGTTCGCACGAAGGCTTGCGTGGTCGATACCTCGCGGCCTTCGGCGGTCGGATCGAGGATCGCCTGGAAGGCCGACAGCGGCGGCACCGGCAGCTTTTCGTCGGCCTTCACGCGGCGCTGCGGCAGGTAGCCGCCGAGCGCCTGGCGGCGTTCGTGCAGATACTTGATTTCCGGCGAATCGTCAGCCGGCTTGAAGAACGGCAGTTGCGGCAACTGATCGTCCGGGATCGGGATGCCGTAGCGGTCGCGCATCTCGCGAATCGCTTCGTCGTCCAGCTTCTTGGTCTGATGCGCGGTGTTTTTGGCTTCGCCGGACCGCCCCATGCCGAAGCCCTTGACGGTCTTGATCAGCAGCACGGTCGGCTGCCCCTTGTGCTCGACCGCCTGCTTGTAGGCGGCGTAAATCTTGTGCGGGTCGTGGCCGCCTCGCTGCAGGCGCCAGACGTCGTCGTCCGACATCTTCGACACCAGCTCCAGGAGCTTCGGATGCTTGCCGAAGAAATGCTTGCGCACATAGGCGCCGTCACGGGACTTGTAGTTCTGGTATTCGCCGTCCACGGTTTCCATCATCACGCGCTGCAGGATGCCTTCCTTGTCGCGCGCGAACAATTCATCCCAGTAGCTGCCCCAGATCACCTTGATCACATTCCAGCCGGCTCCGCGGAACTCGGCTTCCAGCTCCTGGATGATCTTGCCGTTGCCGCGCACCGGGCCATCCAGCCGCTGCAGGTTGCAGTTGACGACGAAGATCAGGTTATCGAGTTTCTCGCGGCCGGCCATGCCGATTGCGCCCATCGACTCCGGCTCGTCCATCTCGCCATCGCCGCAGAACGCCCATACCTTGCGGTTGGCGGTATCGGCCAGTTCGCGCGCATGCAGGTATTTCAGGAAACGCGCCTGGTAGATCGCCATCAGCGGCCCCAGCCCCATCGACACGGTCGGGAATTGCCAGAAGGTCGGCATCAGTTGCGGATGCGGGTAGGACGACAGCCCGTGACCATCGACCTCGCGGCGGAAATTCAGCAGCTGCTCTTCGGTCAGGCGGCCTTCCAGAAACGCGCGGGCATAGACGCCAGGGGACGAGTGGCCTTGCAAATACAGCAAATCGCCGCCATGTCCTTCGGAAGGCGCGTGCCAGAAATGATTGAAACCGACTCCGAGCATGGTGGCCAGCGACGCGAAACTGGCGAGATGCCCGCCGAGGTCGGGATCGAGACGATTGGCCTTGTTGACCATCACCATCGCGTTCCAGCGCATCCACGAGCGCAAGCGCTCCTCATATTCGAGGTTTCCAGGATTGGGTTCCCCCATGTGCGCCGGAATCGTATTCACATACGCGGTATTGCTGGAAAACGGGATATGCGCACCGCGGCGGCGCGCCAGATCGAGCATCCGCTCCATCAGGTAGTGAGCGCGCTCCGGTCCTTCGTTTTCGATCACCGCTTCGAGCGCGTCCAGCCATTCCCGCGTTTCCATCACATCTGGGTCGTTGGCGGCCTGCGCTGCTAATTGATTGAGCTGTGCTGACATCGTGCGTCTCCTGTAATGCGGCAAAACCGGACGGCGCGGCGCCGCCGGCTTCCCGAGGCTTGGACCATGTGGCATGTTGGTAAATGCATTTTAACAGCACTTTTTTTAATTTCCAAATTACGGGATAGTTTTTTACAATGCGGAATTTTATCCATCAGGCCCAGCTCTGCACCTCTCTTTGCTAAGGGGAAGCCCAGCGTCCCCATCTTATAATCCTGCTTTTACTCTCCTTTGACCTTCGCCATGACCGCTCAACTGATTGATGGAACCCTGCTTTCCCGGCAACTGCGCGCCGACGTCGCCGCACGCGCCCAGGCTCTTGCCGCGCGCGGCCGGCAACCGGGTCTGGCAGTGGTGCTGGTCGGCGACAACCCCGCCTCCCAGGTCTATGTGCGCAACAAGGTCAAGGCTTGCCAGGACAACGGCATCCATTCGGTGCTCGAAAAGTACGATGCCGATCTCTCCGAAGCGGCGCTGCTGCAGCGCATCGATGCACTGAACCGCGACCCGCGCATCCACGGCATCCTGGTACAACTGCCGCTGCCGCCGCAGATCGACGCTCACAAGGTGATCGAAGCGATCGCGCCGGAAAAGGATGTCGACGGCTTTCACATCAGCAACGCCGGCCTGCTGATGACCGGCCAGCCGCTGTTTCGGCCCTGCACGCCGTACGGCATCATGAAAATGCTGGAATCAATCAACTACCCGGTGCGCGGCGCCCACGCGGTGGTGGTCGGCGCCTCCAACATCGTCGGCAAGCCGCAGGCGATGCTGCTCTTGCAGGCTGGCGCCACCGTCACCATCTGCAATTCGAAGACGCGTGATCTCGGCCACCATACGCGACAGGCCGACATCCTGGTAGCCGCCACCGGCCGCCGCAACCTGATCACCGCCGACATGGTCAAGCCCGGCGCGGTCGTCATCGATGTCGGCATGAACCGCGACGATCAAGGCAAATTGTGCGGCGATGTCGATTTTTCGCAAGTCAGGGAAGTGGCTGGTCACATCACTCCGGTTCCGGGCGGCGTCGGCCCGATGACCATCACCATGCTGCTCGTCAATACCGTCGAAGCGGCAGAAAGAACTGAAACCGCATGAACGCTCCCTCCGCTTCCAGCCCGACTCCCGCCCTTGATTCCAATCCGCTGCTGGATTTTTCCAGCGTACCGGATTTCGGCCGCATTCGGCCCGAGCACGTCACGCCGGCGGTCGACACCCTGCTCGAACGCTGCCGCGGGGTAGTGGCGCGACTGGAGGCACCACTGGCGGAAGTGACCTGGGAAAATTTCGTCGAGCCGCTGGAAGACGCGACCGAGCAGCTGGGGCGCGCATGGGGCGCGGTCGGCCATCTGAACGCGGTCGCCGATACGCCGGAACTGCGCGCCGCCTACAACGAAAACCAGCCCAAGGTGGTGGAGTTCTGGGCCGCGCTGGCACAGAATCCGCCGCTGTTCGAAAAGTACCGGGCGCTGCGCGCCGGCCCGCACCACGCGGCGCTGTCGGCCGAACGCAAGCAGGCGCTCGACAATGCCTTGCGCGATTTCCGTCTGGGTGGCGCCGAACTGCCGCCGCCGCAAAAGAAGCGCTTTGCCGAAATCCAGGAAGCGCAGGCGGCCGTCACCACGCGCTTTTCCGAAAACATCCTGGACGCCACCAACGATTACGCGCTGTTCGTCGAACAGGAAGCCGAAGTGTCCGGCCTGCCGGACGATGTCAAGCAGGCGGCACGCTCCGCGGCGGAAAAGGATGGGCGAGCCGGCTACAAGTTCACGCTGCATTTCCCATCCTATTTCCCGGTGCTGCAGTATGCGGATAACCGGGCACTGCGCGAAACCATCTACCGTGCCAACGCCACCAAGGCGTCCGAACTCGGCAGCGCGTTCAGCCAGTGTGCGCAATGGGACAATACGCAAAACATCGTCGATATCCTGAAACTGCGCCAGGAAGAGGCGCAGCTGCTCGGCTTCGCCAATTTCGCCGAGCTGTCGCTGGAACCGAAGATGGCGCAAACGCCGCAACAGGTAATCGATTTCCTCGAAGACCTGGCGCGGCGCGCACGGCCGTTCGCGGAACGGGATCTGGCCGAGTTGCAGACGTTCGCCAAAAATGAACTGGGCCTGGAAACGCTGGAAGCCTGGGACATGACCTACGCTGCCGAAAAGCTGCGCGAGCAGCGCTACGCCTTTTCCGAACAGGAAGTGAAGCAGTACTTTCCGGAAAACGAAGTGATCGGCGGCCTGTTCCGGCTGGTACAGAAACTGTTCTCGGTCGAGATCAAGCCCGACAGTGCCCCGGTCTGGCATCCGGATGTCAAGTTCTTCCGGATCGAGCGTCAGGGGCCCTGCGGCGCCGAACTGGTCGGACAGTTCTATCTGGATCTGTACGCGCGCAAGGGCAAGCGCGGTGGCGCCTGGATGGACGATGCGCGCGCGCGCCGCCGTGTCGACGACGGCATCCAGACGCCAGTGGCCTACCTCACCTGCAATTTTTCCGAACCGGCTCCGGGCGAACAGCAAGCCTATTTCACCCACGACGAAGTCATCACGCTGTTCCATGAATTCGGGCACGGCCTGCACCACATGTTGACCGAGGTCGAGGAACTGGCGGTGTCCGGCATTTCCGGCGTTGAATGGGATGCGGTCGAGCTGCCGTCGCAATTCATGGAAAACTTTTGCTGGGAATGGGAAGTGCTGGAGCACATGACCGCCCATGCCAAGACCGGCCAGCCGCTGCCGCGCGCTCTGTTCGACAAGATGGTCGCCGCAAGAAATTTCCATGCCGGGCTACAGGCGCTGCGCCAGGTCGAATTTGCACTGTTCGACATTCACCTGCACTACGACTACGATCCCGCCGGCGCCAGCACGGTGCAGGAAGTTCTGGATCGGGTGCGGCAACAGGTGGCGGTGGTGCTGCCGCCGCCATTCAACCGCTTCCAGCATTCATTCAGCCATATTTTTGCCGGCGGCTATGCGGCCGGGTACTATAGCTATAAATGGGCCGAAGTCCTGTCTGCCGATGCCTACAGCGCCTTCGAGGAAGCGAGTGCTGCCAGCGGCAATGTGATTTCGGTCGAAACCGGCCGGAAGTTTCAGCGCGAAATCCTGGCGGTCGGCGGTTCCCGGCCAGCGTTGGAATCGTTCAAGGCCTTCCGCGGACGCGAACCGAGCATCGATGCCTTGCTGCGCCACAGCGGACTGGCAGCCGGCCACTGACCGCCGCCTCGGGGAGGAGAACCAATGAAGTGCGCACCAACAGCGCTGCTGCTGGCAGCCGGCCTGCTATGGGCGGCCGGCGCCAGCGCCCAGCTGTACAAGTCGGTCGGGCCGGATGGCCGGGTGACGTACAGCGATACGCCGCCGCCAAGCGCTGCCCGCGTCGAAAGAACGCTGCCGAACCGCACCCGCCAGACCGATGCGCTGCCGCCGGAACTGGCCGCAGCGCGCCACAAGAATCCGGTTACGCTATACACCACCGAGAATTGCAAGCCCTGCAGCGAAGGCCGCGCCCTGCTGCAGCAGCGCGGCATCCCGTTCGCCGAAAAAACTGTACACAGCAATGAAGACTTGGCCGCATTGCGGCAGGCCGGCGGCGACCAGCAATTGCCGCTGTTGACGGTCGGAAGTCAGAAGCAGCAGGGTTTCGAGGCGGACGCATGGCATGCGACGCTGGCCGCCGCCGGTTACCCGGAGACCAGCCAGTTGCCGAAGTCGTATCAGAATCCGGCAGCGGTCCCGGCCGCGCCGCCGAAACCTGTGGCCGCCGCCAAGCCGCCGGCTCCCGAACAAAACGCCGGCGCCGCGCCGCCTCCGCCGCCGGCCGGCAATGCACCGCCCGGCTTTCAGTTCTGACGCTGCCGGCGCCCGCCGAACCGGCTTTGTGCACGGCGCCTGCCGTTTCCATCGTGCTCCCGAACGACCCAACCGCTGCCATGACCCGCATCGATTTCCACAGCAACATCAGCGACCGCATCCTCTACGCCTGCCGCCTGACGCGCAAGGCGCGCGCCAAGGGCGGGCGCATCGTGCTGCTGACGCAGGACGGGCGGCAGCGCGAGGCGCTGGACCAGGCGCTGTGGACTTTTTCCGAACTGGATTTTCTGCCCCACGTCGACGCCGGCGACCCGCTGGCCGAGCGCACTCCGATCGTGCTGGCGGAGCGCGATACCGCGGAGATGCCGTACCACCAGATCCTGATCAACCTGTCCGGCGCCGTCCCCAGCCACTTCGCCCGCTTCGAACGCCTGATCGAAATCGTCGGCAGTGAAGACGCCGACCTGGCTGGCGGCCGCGAACGCTGGCGCTTCTACAAGGACCGCGGCTATCCATTGGCCCATTTCGTTGCGGGGACTCCATGAAAACTCCGATGCGGGATGCCGGCATCCCGGTGCTGACCGAAATCATCGTCCCTGCGGCGTCGCCGGCCGAGGCAGTTCCCCCCACCCCGCCGACAGCCGAAGAAGCGGTTGCCATGCCGACGACGGCGATGCTCGATGCCGACGATTTCGACCGGCTGGTCGACACCGTGCGCGCCAGCGTTCTGGCGCAATTGGAAAGCCAGTACGAGGTGCTGCTGGGCGAGCGCATCCGGCTGCGGCTGGCGGAAAAACTGGATGCGCTGGCGGCCGATCTGGCTGCCGATATCAAGGACGAATTACTGCGCGAAATGCAGGATTTGGCGGCCGGCGCCAGTGTCCAGCACGCGGAGGATGTGATTTTTAATAAAAAATAAATTAACCTAATTTTCTTTCAAAAATAGACAAAAAATGCATTCATTCATCTTTTTGTACAAAATTTGAATGATGAATTGAATACATAAAAATCTGGCTTTTTCCTACAATCTCCTCCATTCGACGAGGAGACTTCCATGAAAGTAATCGTTTTGGGCGCCGGCATCATCGGCACCGCGTCCGCCTGGTTTCTGAACAAGGCCGGCCACGACGTCACGGTGATCGAACGCCAGCCGGGCGCGGCCCAGGAAACCAGTTTTGCCAACGGCTGCCAGATTTCGGTATCGCATGCCGAACCATGGGCCAATCCGTCGGCACCGCTGAAGGTCCTGAAATGGCTGGGCCAGGAAGATGCACCGCTGCTGTACCGCTTCCGCCCCGAATGGCTGCAGTGGAAATGGGCTCTGAATTTCCTGCGTGAATGCACGCCGGCGCGCACCGCCGACAATATCCGCCAGATCGTCGCCATTTCCGAATACAGCCGGCAGACGCTGCAGGCGGTGCGCGCGGAAACCGGTGTCGACTACGACTGCCTGACGCGCGGCATCCTGCACTTCTATACCGACAAGAAAGAATTCGACAATTCGCTACCGGTTGCCAAGCTGATGCGCGACCTCGGCTGCGATCGACAATCGATCAGCGCCGATGAAGTAGTCCGCATCGAGCCGGCGCTGGCGCGGGTGCGCGACAAGATCGTCGGCGGCGACTTCACCGCCAGCGACGAATCGGGTGACGTCTACAAATTCACCACCGGCCTCGCGCGCAAGTCCGAAGAAGCCGGTGTCGGGTTCCGCTTCAACACCACCGTCACGCGGCTACTGACCGAAGGCGCCGGTTCGTCGAGCCGGATCGCCGGCGTCGAAATCATCGATCCCGAAGGCCGTCACCAGGTGCTGAAGGCGGATGCCTTCGTGATGGCGCTGGGCAGTTTTTCGGTACCGCTGCTGGCACCGCTCGGCATCCACCTGATGGTGTATCCGGGCAAGGGCTATTCGGCCACCTATCCGATCGTCAACCCGGACGCGACACCGACCGCGTCCCTGACCGACGACGGCTACAAACTGGTGTTTTCGCGCATCGGCGATCGCCTGCGGGTGGCCGGCACCTGCGAACTGAACGGCTACACGCGCGACCTGAACAGCACCCGCTGCGAAGCGCTGACGCGCCGCACGCAGGAACTGTTCCCCGATGCCTGCGACTATGGCAATCCGGTCTACTGGACCGGGCTGCGCCCGCTGACACCGTCCAACGTGCCATACGTCGGCAAGACCAAGTTCGGCAACCTCTACCTGAACACCGGCCACGGCACGCTCGGCTGGACCATGGGCTGCGGCTCGGGCCGGGCGATCGCGGAAATCATT